>JBCBXS010000260.1:0-4124 GCA_039816475.1 Pseudomonadota bacterium
CTTTGATGCTGCGCTCGATGAGGCTCGCGCGCTCCGCGATGACAGCCGCGCCGTACTCGCAAAACTTGAGACGCGCTACGCAAGCGAGACGGGCGTTCGCGGCCTCAAGGTTCGCCACAACAATCTGCTCGGCTATTTCCTCGAAGCGACAACGGCGAATGCGCAGCCGCTGATGACCGCGCCGTTCAATGAAACGTTTCATCATCGCCAATCGATGGCGAACGCCGTCCGCTTCGTGACCGATGAACTAGCTGAGATCGAGGGGCGCATTGCGTCCGCTGGCGCCCGTGCCTTGTCGCGGGAGCAGGAGCTGTTCAACGACCTCGCCGAAGCAATCCGCGCCGAAGAGCCGGTGTTAGGCGCCCTTGCCGCCGCCCTCGCAGAGCTTGATTGTATCGCAGCCCTCGCCGAACTTGCGCGCGCCCACAACTACGTCCGGCCCGATGTCACCGACGCAGAAGGGCTCTCAATCATCGGCGGCCGGCATCCGGTCGTCGAACAGGCCGCCGGCTCCGCCGAGATGGCAGCGTTCATCGCAAACGACTGTTTGCTCGGCGACGACGGCACGGGCGAAGCACGTCCGCCGGGCTTCGAGGAGATCGCACAGGCCCGCATCTGGCTCGTGACGGGCCCGAACATGGCCGGCAAGTCGACGTATCTTCGCCAGACCGCGTTGATCGTGCTGCTTGCGCAGGCGGGCTCGTTCGTGCCCGCGCGCTCGGCGCGTATCGGACTTGTCGATCGCATCTTTTCACGCGTCGGCGCATCCGATGATCTCGCACGCGGGCGCTCGACTTTCATGGTCGAGATGATTGAGACGGCGGCGATCCTCAATCAGGCAACCGATCGCTCGCTCGTAATCCTCGATGAGGTCGGCCGTGGGACTGCGACATTCGACGGGCTCTCGATCGCCTGGGCCGCCGTCGAGCATCTCCACGACGAGATCGGATGCCGCGCACTTTTCGCGACGCACTATCATGAGATGACCGCATTGGCCGGCCGCCTGCCCAACGTCGCGAACGTCACGATGGCGGTGCGCGAATGGCGCGATGAGATCGTGTTTTTGCATCAGGTGCGCCCCGGCGCTGCCAACCGCTCCTACGGCATCCAGGTCGCGCGATTGGCGGGGCTTCCCGACGCGGTGATCGCGCGCGCCGGCGAAGTGCTGAAGACTCTTGAAGCGCATGACATGAAGTCCGCGACCGCCGGTGGCGCGCTTGATGATCTGCCGTTGTTCGAGGCCGCACGCCCGAAAAGTATGGTGGCGGAGGATCACCTGCCGTCCGAACTTGAGGCGAAGCTCGACGATATCCGACCGGATGAGTTAAGCCCGCGCGCGGCGCTGGATCTGATTTATGCACTCAAAGCGCTTGCGCGCGACGGTGGCGCGGGGTGATGTCGGCTATGCCTCCCGCAACGACAGCCGGCGCGCAGATCGATATTGCAGCCATCGATCCCGATGTCCTGCGCGAACGGTTGACCGGGTTCTTTCGCGACGCGGGCGGCGACCACACCGCCGCGCGGCCGGCTTTGCTTGCGCTCTTCAAAGAGATCATCGCCGAGAGCCGTGCCTACGCCGAAGTGCAACTCAACGAGAGCGGCGATGGGCGCGCATGCGCGGCCTATCTCTCCGATACGATGGATCACATCATCTCGGCGGTGCACGACTACGCGAGCGCGCACATCTATCACCAATCCGCCGACCGGACGACGGAGCGCATGGCCGTGATGGCGACCGGCGGCTACGGCCGCGCGCTGTTGGCCCCGGGCTCCGATATCGATCTCTTGTTCCTGCTGCCGCAGAAGAAGTGCCCTTGGGGTGAAAGCGTCGCGGAATACGTTCTCTACCTGTTATGGGACCTTGGCCTCAAAGTTGGCCACGCGACGCGCACAATCGACCAGTGCCTGAAGCTGTCGACGGCCGATGTCACGATCCGATCGGCTCTGCTGGATGCGCGGTTCATCCATGGCGACTGGCAACTGAGCCGCGATTTCAATCAGGCGTTCTGGCTCGACGTCGATCGCCAGTCCGCACGCACGTTCGTCGAAGCCAAGATGCGCGAGCGCGACGAGCGCCACGAGAGGTCAGGCCGCAGCCGGTTTCTCGTTGAACCGAACATCAAGGACGGGAAGGGGGGCCTTCGCGACCTGCATACGCTGCATTGGCTGGCAAAGTATCTGACGCGCAACGAGCCGGGCGCAGACGCGGTCGCGCGCGGCATATTCCTGAAAAGCGAGATGTCGACGTTTCGGCGCTGCGAGGACTTTCTTTGGACCGTCCGCTGTCATCTGCATTTTTTGACGGGCCGGGCCGAAGAGCGCCTGACGTTCGAGTATCAGCAGGATATGGCGACCCGGCTCGGCTACCGCGACGCGCGGGGACTGATGGCCGTTGAGCGCTTCATGAAGCACTATTTCCTCGTCGCGAAAGACGTCGGGGACCTGACGCGCACGCTGTCTGCGGCGCTCGAGTTCGAGCAGCTCAAAGCGGCACCGCGGCTCGACACGCTCCTCAATCCACTCACCTGGGTCGCGCGCCGGAACGTGCGCCAGACAACCGAGTTCAAAATCGAGAACGGTCGCATCCGTCTGAACGATCCGGATGTCTTCAAGCGCGATCAGGTGGCCCTGTTCCGCGTCTTCCGGATCGCCAATGAGACCGGGGCGCTGTTCCACCCAGAGACGTTCCGTGCGGTCCGACGGAACGCACGCAGGCTCGACGATGAGGTGCGCACCGCCGACGAGCCGGCCGAGATCTTCCTCGATCTGCTTGAACGTGCCCCTGCGGCTGAGGCGATCCTGAGCCGCATGCATTCAGCCGGTCTGCTCGGCGCCTACATGCCGGAGTTCCGAAGCGTCACGTCGATGATGCAATTCAATATGTATCATCACTACACCGTTGATGAGCATCTGCTCCGCACCGTTGGCGAGTTGAAGGCGATCGAGGCTGGCAAGACGCAGGACGAACTTCCCCTGTCGACAGAGATCTTTCCAACGATCCGGCATCGCCGCGCACTTTATCTGGCAGCGTTCCTCCACGACATCGGCAAGGGGCGCGCCGAGGATCACTCGACGCTTGGCGCGCGGCTCGCCAAGACCATCTGCGCGCGTATGCACATGAGTGAGGCGGACACGGACTTGATCGTCTGGCTCGTGGAGCAGCACCTGACGATGAGCCTGATGTCGCAAAGCCGCGATCTCTCCGACCCGCGCACGATCTCGGACTTCGCAGCCATCGTCGAGACGCCGGAGCAGTTGAAGCTTCTGCTGCTGTTGACCGTCGCTGATATCCGCGCCGTCGGACCTGGCACGTGGAACGGTTGGAAGGGTCAGCTCCTCCGGGAACTCTACTACGCGACGCTGCGGCATCTCGAAAGCCGTGACGATGAGGCGGCGCCGGACGACAACGAAGCGCTTAAGTCCGGTCTGCGCGCAGCCTTGCCGCACTGGTCAGACGCAGAGTTCGAGACGTTCGTGGCGCGGCACTTCCACGACTACTGGTCGAAGACAGATCTTTCGACGCAGATCGCGCATGCCGAACTCATCAAGGACGTGGACCCGACCGGCGACCGGATCGCAACCTCCTACAACACCGATGCCTTTACCGAGATGACGGAGTTGCGCGTCCTCGCGCCGAACCACGCGCGGTTATTGTCGCTGTTCGCCGGCTGCTGTGCTGCGGCCGGCGCCAACATCATGAGCGCACAGATCACAACGCTGCGTGACGGCCTCGTCGTCGACACATTCCAGATCCGCCGCGCGTTCGAGGACGAGGCCGATGAGATCCGTCGCTGCGAACGCATCACGACAACGATCCGCCGCGTGCTCCGCGGGGAGGTGCACCTGCGCGATCTGTTAAAATCGCGCGCGGAACGTCAGGCGCATATTGATACGTTTGTGGTGCCGCCGGAGGTCGCCCTGGACAACGCTGCGTCCGATCGCGTGACCGTCATTGAGGTGTCGGGTCGCGATCGCCCCGGCCTGCTGTACGAGCTGACGACGGCGCTCTCCGATCTCTCGCTCGATATTCATTCGGCGCACGTGACGACATTCGGAGAGCGTGCCGTTGATGCGTTCTACGTCACAGATCTGCTTGGCAAGAAGATCACGTCCGAGACGCGCAA
>JBCBXS010000261.1:0-4121 GCA_039816475.1 Pseudomonadota bacterium
ACGCTCCGGCTCGCCGGGGTACAGCACCTCGCCGCCGGTTTCGATCGCGCGCGTCGTTTTGAAGAACGCGAGGTAGCGCGTGATGTCCTCGGGAAAGAAGCCTTCAGGATCGAGGACGGCCGGATCGATGAAGATCGTCAGCATCCCGTTCGTCCAGTGTCGGCCCTCGAGCGGTGCGCCGACGCCCGTGAGCGAGCCGCCGAGCAACTCGGTCATGAACGCCAGGCCCGAGCCCTTGTGATCTCCCATCGCGCGGATCGCACCGCGGCCGTTCTGATGATCGCGGAGGCCGTCGGCGGAATAGTCGCCGTAAAGGTAATGCGGGTTGTCACCCACGTCGCCATCGCCGCTGACGAGCGCGTTGCCGGGCAGCGATTTGCCCCCTTGGCTCGCAACCAGAACCTTGCCCTCGGCAACAACAGAGGTTGCGAAATCAAGGATCAGGTGACGGCCGTCTGCGCGCGGCACGCCGACGGAATAGGGCGCGGTGGAGAAGCGACGGTCGATACCGCCGAACGGCGCGACCAGCAGGCTCGCCGGCGCATTAACGTGATGGATTGAGACGAGCCCCGCGTCGGCTGCCATTTCCGCCCATTCACCGACGCGGCCGACATGCCCGACATTGCGAAGCGCGACGCACGAGAGCCCCTGCACCTCGCATTTCGCGATCCCTTCGCGCACAGCGATCGGCGCGATCGTCTGGCCGAAACCGTAGTTGCCGTCGAGCACGGAGATCACGGGCGTATCGACGACGCGGGTGACGTCGCGGTCGGCGAACACAACGCCCTCATCCATCCACGAGAGATAACGTGGGACACGAACGACGCCGTGGCTGTCATGGCCGGTGAGGTTTGCGCCGACCAGTGATGAGGCGATTCGCCTGCTCTCGGCTTTCGAACATCCCGCGCCCGCGAATATATCCGTGACCAGCGCGATCAGCGCATCCGCTGCGACCTTAACCATGCTCCCCAGCTCCTCCGTCAGAGCCGCGCTCGTTCGGCGTCGCGGCTTCGGAAAACGGTCGCATGCTGGCCCGCCAGTCGTCGCCTGCCAACGCATCTTTAGAAGAACCGCCGGCGAAAACCTTGCTTTGACACGGGTTTCGTCGGACCTACACGTGCACTGGACATGCCTCAGACGTGAAGGATTTCGCGTGACGGCCACCGTTTACAAGATCGAAGACGCGGACGCGTGGAGCGCGGCAATCGCCGCCGGCCTCTATGAAGGTTCCAACGATGACCGGCGCGATGGGTTCATCCACTTTTCCACCGCCGAACAGCTGGCAGGCACCGCTGCCAAGCATTTCGCCAACCGGCCCAATCTCGTGATTGTCGCCGTTTTCGCCCAAAGCCTCGGCGATGCGTTGAAGTGGGAAGCCTCACGCGGTGGCGCGCTCTTCCCGCATCTCTATGCGGCGCTTGACCCTGCACTGTGCAGCGCGCCCGTGGCGATGCCGCTCGGCGACGATGGCATTCCGCAACTGCCCGAGGCGCTGCCGTCTCCGCCTGAGCCTGCGACACGCCGATGAGCAGCACTGCCTTCGCCTGGTCGCAGCCCTTTCTGCAACGCCTTGATCCCGAACGCGCGCACGCCCTGACGTTGACCGCGCTGGAAAAGGGTCTCGGCGGCCGCGCGCCCGGGGCCGACGACCCGGCGCTTGCGATCTCGCTGTTCGGCCACCAGCTGACCAACCCGATCGGCATTGCAGCCGGCTTTGACAAGGACGCCCGCGTCCCGGACGCGCTTTTGCGGATGGGGTTCGGCTTTGCCGAGGTCGGAACGCTGACCCCCAAAGCGCAGGAGGGAAATCCGCAACCGCGCGTGTTCCGTCTTCGCGACGATCGGGCGATCATTAACCGCTTGGGCTTTAACAACGGCGGTCATGCAGCGGCGCTGGAACGGCTAGACGGGCGCGCTGGAAATCCGGGGCTCTTGGGCGTCAATCTCGGCGCCAACAAAGACAGCTCCGATCGCATCGCGGACTATGTGACGGGCGTCGAGACGTTCGCAGCCGTCGCCGGATACTTCATGGTCAACGTCTCTTCGCCGAACACGCCGGGACTGCGCGATCTTCAGGCGCCAGAGGCGGTGGCCGACCTGCTTGGCCGCGTCATCGAGGCGCGCGATGCGATCGCGAAAGAGCGCGGCACAGCACCGGTACCCGTTTCCATCAAGCTCGCACCCGACATCAACGAAAACGACCTCGCGCCGGTCATCGATCAGATCAAACGTGCCGGCGTCGATGCCATCGCAGTCTCGAACACGACGATCGCGCGGCCTGCCGATCTCAAGGCACCGCACGCGGCAGCATCCGAAGCCGGTGGTCTCTCCGGCGCGCCTCTGTTCGACCGTTCGACGGCGATGCTCGCGCGGGTTTTCGAGATGACCGATGGCGCGATCCCGCTGATCGGCATCGGCGGGATCACCACGGGCGCACAGGCGGTCGCGAAGATCGAGGCTGGCGCAACCGCGATCCAGCTCTACACCGGTCTGGTCTACGCCGGGCCGCCGCTGCTTCTCGAAATCAAGTCCGCACTGGTCCGCACAATGAACGCCGCCGGTGTCTCTTCGTTGTCGGCGCTCACCGGACAAGACAGTCGCGCTTGGGCCCAGAAGTCGTTTGCCGCCTGACGGATTGACCTCAACGCGACTGCAACTCAGGCAACCGCGCGTCTCGTGTCTTTCACGCGGCCGCAACCCGCACTAGCCTTCGACTACGATGACCAAGCTTTCGTCCGACGAACTGAGCCGCTACGCGCGCCATCTGGTCCTCCACGAGGTTGGCGGTGCCGGGCAACAGCGCCTGAAGGCCGCCCGCGTGCTGTTGATCGGCGCAGGCGGGCTCGGCTCGCCCCTCGCCATGTATCTGGCCGCCGCCGGTGTCGGCACGCTCGGCATCGTTGATGACGACGAGGTGTCGCTTTCCAACCTGCAACGGCAGGTGCTCCACACGACCCCGCGCATTGGACAGCCGAAGACCGAGAGCGCCGAAGCCGCCATCCACGCGCTCAACCCGCATGTCAGCGTCGAGACCCACAACCTGCGGATCGACGCGACCAACGCCGCCGATCTGATCGCGCAATATGACGTCGTCGCGGACGGGTCGGACAACTTCGCAACGCGCTACCTCGTCTCCGATGCCTGCTACTTCGCAAAACGCACGCTCGTCTTTGCAGCCGTCGGCCCGTTCGACGGCTACGTCTCGACGTTCAAGCCGCACGCGCAGACGGCCGACGGCGAACCGCTGCCCAGCTATCGATGTCTTTTCCCGACCGCTCCCGCCCCCGAGGCGACATTCAACTGCTCTGAGGTCGGCGTCCTCGGCAGCATCGTCGGCGTCGTCGGCACGCTTCAGGCAACCGAGGTGCTCAAGGAGATCATCGGCATCGGCGAAAGCCTCGCCGGGAAGTTGCTGATCTACGACGCGTTGTCAGCGCGGTTTCAGACGCTTGATGTGCCTTGGGACGCCGACAACCCGCTCAGCGGCCACAACCCGACCCTGACCGATCTTTCGCATCACGCGGCCTGAGCTAGGGCGCAGGCATGTCCGCCGTCTCGAACGCGGGCGCTGCATCCCAGAACACCTGCGCCTGTTCGGTGACGGCCACGCAGTCGCCGGTGGTCAGCAGCTGCAGCGCGCCGGATGCCGCGTCGCTGCGGTACTCGGGTCGCCGCGCGAGATAGTCTTCGAGGCTCTGTGCGATGATTTCCGGTTGCGAGAGGATACGCGTGCGGCTGGG
Source organism: Pseudomonadota bacterium (assembly GCA_039816475.1). Classification (GTDB taxonomy): domain Bacteria; phylum Pseudomonadota; class Alphaproteobacteria; order Rhizobiales; family Hyphomicrobiaceae; genus JBCBWG01. Next base: position 3,741 of record JBCBXS010000261.1, read on the forward strand.
CAGGTGCGCGCGGAACACGTGCTCAACGAGCGGGAAGTGCGTGCAGCCGAGGATTGCGCGATCCGCTTCGGCGTCCCGGCACGCAGCACTTACAAGCGCCTCGATCTCGTCGGCGCCGGCGCGCGCCTCGATGGCGCCGGCGAGCTCTGCGCAGGTGACCATCGAGACCGTCACGTTCGGGCAGCGTTTATTGATCTCTTCAGGATAGACGCCTGAGGCCACCGTGCGTGCGGTGCCGAAAACGGTGATGTGATCGGCATTGTACTTCTGCGGATACTGCGGCTCGGTGACGGCCCACGGCGTCTGCGTGGCTGCTTCGACTGTCGGTGCGATGATGCCGAGCACGTTGTGGCCTTGGCCCGCCCATTCCGTCTGAGGCAA
>JBCBXS010000262.1:0-4108 GCA_039816475.1 Pseudomonadota bacterium
GCATCCGCGGGATCGGCGTCCGCGCAGAACGCGATCTCTACGCGTGCGGGATCACGTCCTACGCGCAGATCGCCGACTGGACAGCAGACGATGTCGAAGCCGCCAATGCTGATCTCGGCGAAGAGGGCCGCGTGCAGCGCGAGAACTGGATCGAGCAGGCGCGCATTCTCGCAAACGGCGAAGAGACCTCGTTCGCCCGGCGTTCGCGACTCGAGTCGCTTGGCACTCCGACGGCTGCCACCCCGCTTCCGATTCCAGCGTTTGAAGCACCGCCGGAGAGTTTGCCCGCTTCACCATCGGAGCCTGTGCCGGCCGAAATCGCCGATGAGGGCCCGTCACTCGACGATCAGATCGCAACCATCGCGCCCCTCGGCGAACTGGACGAAGCTGAAGCCGTCGAAGTCACCGACGATGTCGTCACGGATACTGCGGAGGCTGGCGAGACGGACAATGGTCTCGCCGGTGCGTTCGGCGTCGGCGGCGTCGCAGCGACGGCGGCCGCAAGCGTGATTGACCGATCGGACACCAGTGAGCCAGTGGAGGAGCCGCAGGCTGCCGTTGAGCCACCACCACCAGCGCCTTCCCCTGCGGGGGCGCCACCCGAACAGACCGCGCCCGTCAGTGCCGACCTCCGCTCAGTCCGCTCGTCTGCATTGAGATCGACGAGCCGCGACGGCACCGCTGCTGACGACCTGAAGCGCATTCGTGGGATCGGCGTTCTGATCGAGCGGCGGCTCAATGCGATGGGTGTGACGCGCTACGCGGAAATCGCCAACTGGACGACGTCGGACATCGATTATTACTCGTCCGCTTTCGACTTTCGCGGCCGGATCGAACGGGAGCGCTGGGTCGAGCAGGCGCGCATCCTCGAATCCGGTGGATCGACGGAGTTTTCGTCGCGCATCGATCGCGGCGAGTTCTGAGCGTCTGCTCTGCTCAATCCGTGGCGGCGAGCCATTTGCCGATCACTGAAATGGTGTTCTGATCGCGCAGCAGAGGCGCATGCCCCTCATCGGGCACGGTGTGCGTCGTCAAGCGCGGGTGCCGCTCGGCCATGCGCGCGACGGTCTCGGCGCTCAGGAGATCGGACCGCGCGCCCCGGATCGACAGGACCGGGACCGGCGTTACCGCCTCGAATTGCGGCCATAGTTCCGGAATGCCATCGGCCGAGACAGCAAACGTCTGCGCGATCGCCGGGTCATAGGCTGAGGTTGGCGTCCCATCCTCCTCGTTGAACCACTGCCGCGCGATCGCAGCCCACTCCTCGTCGGTCACGTTCGGGAAGTCTCGCTGAGCCATCTGCTTACAAAGGGCGACGGCTTCAGGCCATGTGTCCGGCTTCGGCAGTTTGCCGACGTAACCCGCGATCCGCGCGAGGCCTTCGATCTCGATAACCGGGCCGATATCGTTCAGCGCAATTGCAGCCGCGCGCGTCGGCTGCGCCGCCATCAGCGCCATCGCGATCAGGCCGCCGCGGGACGTCCCGATGATCGCAACGTGGTCGAGCTGCTCAGCGGTCATCACGTCAATCGTATCGCCTGTCTCGGCGGCGATCGTGTAGCGCCGCCAGTCTGGATCGAAATCAGACCCGCCACGTCCGCGCATGTCGATTGCATAGACGTGACGCGGCTCGGCGCCGTGGGCGAGGGCGTTGGCCAGCACCTCGAAGTCACGGCCGTTGCGCGTCAATCCTGCAAGGCAGACGACTGGCCGTCGGTCGCCGGTGTCTGCAGCCGGGGCGTAATGCGTGACCTGCAGGCGAAGGCCGTCTGCGACCGTGCGATGGTATCGGCGTGGCGCCGGAGCGTTCCCCGTCGCGTTGTCGTTCGCCATGAACCGTGCCCTCCGCTCGCCGACCTTTAGCGCCGTTCGGATCGAAGACCAAGGCAGCGCGTTGCGCGTTGTCAGGACCGGACGATGGGGATTACCAAGGGCTGCGAGGAGCCGAAATGTCATGCTGAGTTGCCGGATCAAACTGCAGTCCATCGCCGCGGATGGGTCTGAGCACGCACAGGAATTCGCGTTAGACGAGCGGGCGGCTCTTGCAGACCGGCTCGGGATTGTCGGCGTCGATGCCCTGCGCGCGTCCCTTAAGGTCACGCCGACGACGAAGGACCGCTACCGGGTCACCGGCACCGTCCGCGGTGTCGTCGTCCAGACCTGCGGCGTGACGCTCGAGCCGGTCAGCCAGACGATTTCAGAGCCGCTGGACCAGACCTACGAGCGGGACCGTGGCCGTAGCGGGCTGTCTGGTGAGGCGGCTGAGCTCGCTGGTGAAATCAGCATCGATCCCATGGCCGATGACCCGCCGGAGCCGATCAGCGGCGATGCGATCGATACGGGTCCGCTTATCGAAGAGACGGTCGCGATGGCGCTTGATCCGTTTCCCAGAAAACCGGATGCCGAGCTTGAGGTCACGGAGGCTGGTACAGCCGACAACGACGCCAAACCGCCGTCGCCATTCGCGGCACTCGCCGCTCTCAAATCCAGCGATCCGGATACGGACAAAGGCAACTGATCATGGTGGAATTCGAGGGCATGAACGGCCCGCATCGAACCCAATCGCCGTCCCAATCGCCTTGCCAATCGGACGCCGTTAGCTATGGTGCGCGCCGATCCCCACACGACCACGCGGCGCTTCTTTTCCATGCCATCTGAGCAGACGATTTCTCTCGACGCCATGGGTGGCGACCGCGGGACAGAAACCGTTGTGGCCGGCGCTGCAATTTCACTCGAGCGCCATCCGGAATTGTCGTTTCTGTTGCACGGCGATGCCGACCGCCTCTCGCGCGCACTGAAATCGCATTCGGCGCTCAAGCAGCGTTCCGAGATCGTCCCGACCGAGGGCGTCATCGCAATGGATGCCAAGCCTTCGCAGGCCATGCGCAAGGGCAAAGGCACGAGCATGTGGTCGGCCATCGAGGCGGTCCAACGTGACGATGCGGGCGTCGCCGTCAGCGGCGGCAATACCGGAGCCTTGATGGCGATTTCGAAATTGCAGCTTCGCGCGCTTGGCGAAATCGACCGCCCTGCGATCGCTGCGATCTGGCCGACCGTCGATGGTGAGTCCATCGTGCTCGATGTCGGCGCCAATATCGGTGCGTCGAGCCGTCAGCTTTGCGATTACGCGCTGATGGGCGCTGCCATGGCGCGCGCGCTCTACAGCGTCGAGAGACCGTCCGTCGGCCTCCTGAACGTCGGCAGCGAAGACGTCAAAGGCGGCGACGACGTGCGCGATGCACACGCGGTCCTCGGCGAAACGCGCGGGCTCCCGATTGACTATCGCGGCTTTGTCGAAGGCGACCGGATCGGCCACGGCGACGTTGATGTGGTCGTCGTCGAGGGCTTTGCAGGCAATATCGCGCTCAAGACCGCGGAAGGTACCGCCCGCCAGATCGCGAGTTACATCAAATCTGCGATGACGCGGACGCTGACAGCCCGCATCGGCGCGTTCCTCGCGCAGGGCGGATTCCGGGTTCTGCACCGGAAAATGGACCCCCGCCGTATTAACGGTGGCACGTTCCTTGGGTTGAACGGGCTTGTGGTTAAGTCCCATGGGGGGACCGACGGGCTCGGTTTTGCCAGCGCCATCGATCTCGGCTACGAGATGAGCCGTTCCGGTCTCCTGAAGCGAATCGCTGACGATGTCGCGAGCTTCCATGGGACACTGAGTGAGGTGGTGGCCGCGGGATAGTCCAAGGCCCGACCGCAAGCAAAGACCGGGGCAATCGCGTGGGGGCGCGAGAGTGGAAGCGAGGGGCCGTATGGCGACCATCCGTTCCGTTTTCCGAAGTGTCGGCGCAAGCCTGCCGAAGCGCTCGGTCGACAACCACGAACTGAGCAAGATCGTCGAGACGAACCACGACTGGATCGTGGAACGCTCCGGTATTCACGCGCGCCACATCGCAGACGACAACGAGAAGACCTCGGACCTTGGGATTGCAGCTGCCAAACAGGCGCTGATCCGCTCCGGTCTAGACCCGAATGATATCGACCTCGTTATCTGTGCGACGGCAACGCCCGACCGGACGTTTCCGGCAACCGCTGTCCGCATACAGAGCGGGCTCGGGATAACGCGTGGCGCTGCCTTCGACATGCAGGCGGTCTG
>JBCBXS010000263.1:0-4103 GCA_039816475.1 Pseudomonadota bacterium
GGACCATCGGTTACACGGGCCAGTCCCCAGAGCGCATCAAGAAGCACATGGCGAACCAGGCAACGTTCGACAGGGTGACGCTGCAGGCGCGCGGCGGACCTTGCGACGGTGATTACTACGGCATGCCGTGGCCGGCCTGGGGCACGCCCGAGATGGGGCACCCCGGTACGCCGAACCTCTACGACACGTCGAAGCCGGTTGCCGAAGGCGGCCTCTCGTTCCGCGCACGCTTTGGTGTCAAGGCACCTGAGAAGTACGCCACGGGTGATGCCAACAAGGACAACCTGCTTGCCGTCGACAGCTATCCGGTCGGCTCCGAAATCAAGACGGGCTATCCGGAATTCACCATGGCCATGCTGAAGAAGCTGGGCTGGGACGGTGACCTGACGGACGACGAGCGTGCGACGATCGATAAGATCGCCGGCGACAAGACGAACTGGAAGACCGACCTCTCGGGCGGCATCCAGCGCGTTGCCATCAAGCATGGCTGCTCGCCGTTCGGAAACGCCAAGGCCCGTGCCGTCGTGTGGACGTTCCCAGATCCTGTGCCCGTGCACCGCGAGCCGCTCTACACGCCGCGTCGCGATCTGGTTGAGAAGTACGCAACCTACGAGGACCGGAAGTTCTACCGTCTTCCGACCCGTTATGCGTCGATCCAGAAGACCGACTTCTCGAAGGACTACCCGATCATCCTCACCTCCGGCCGATTGGTCGAATACGAGGGCGGCGGCGACGAGACACGATCAAACCCGTGGCTCGCCGAACTGCAGCAGCAGATGTTCGTCGAGATGCATCCGAAGGATGCCAATGACCTCGGCATCAAGGACGGCGAGACCGTCTGGGTCGAAGGTCCGGAGAAGGGCAAGGTGAAGGTGATGGCCATGGTGACCGAACGGGTCGGCCAGGGCGTCGCATTCATGCCGTTCCACTTCGGCGGTCACTTCCAGGGCAAAGACCTGCGCGAGAGGTATCCAAAGGATGCCGATCCGTACGTGCTCGGCGAGGCGACCAACACTGCACAAACCTATGGCTACGACAGCGTCACCCAAATGCAGGAAACGAAGACGACGCTCTGCAAGATCTGGAGGGCATAACCCATGGCACGCATGAAGTTCCTGTGTGACGCCGAGCGCTGCATTGAGTGCAACGCCTGTGTCACGGCCTGTAAGAACGAGCACGAGGTGCAGTGGGGCGTGAACCGCCGCCGCGTGGTCACGATCAACGACGGGCAACCGGGCGAGCGATCGATCTCAGTCGCCTGCATGCACTGTTCTGAAGCGCCCTGCATGGCCGTGTGCCCTGTGGACTGCTTCAGCCAGACGGCACAGGGCGTGGTCCTGCACGACAAGGACCTCTGCATCGGGTGCGGCTACTGCTTCTATGCATGCCCATTCGGCGCTCCGCAGTATCCGCAGACGTCGAACTTCGGCACGCGCGGCAAGATGGACAAATGCACCTTCTGCGCTGGCGGTCCGAAGGAAAACGAGCCCGAGCAGGTCGCCTACAAGAAGTACGGCCGCAATCGTCTCGCGGAAGGCAAGTTGCCGCTCTGCGCGGAGATGTGCTCGACCAAGGCGCTGCTTGCCGGTGACGGCGACGTCGTCTCCGACATCTACCGCAAGCGCGTTGTCGGTCGCGGCTTCGGCTCCGGCGCCTGGGGTTGGGGCAAAGCCTACTCAGGTCAGCAGGGCTAATCAGGCTCAACACGGCGTCCGTCTCGCTTCGGCAGGACGGGCGCCGTTCGTCTAAAGGACAGCGAGCGATGCGACATCTTTGTCGAAACTCGCATGTCCGATCGAGCTAGGCTTCGCAGCGACAAGTTGCGACGGCGAACTTGTCGGCAACGCCAACCCTTCGGCCGCCGCAATACGCTTCAACGAAATCCTCACGGGGTGCGCACATGCGCTTCTGGTCAAACGTCACCGTCAGCCTGATCGCAGCGATCGGCATCTTGATCATGTCCCTTCCGCAGGCGGATGCGCAGTCGAGCGTCCGGCCCCCGGGGGGCGCAGTGACAAACGGCTCACCGCAAGGGCCGGAAACGCTGCCTGGCGGTGCCGGTCTCGGCGGCGCGCCACAGTATGACGTCGAGATCTGGCAGAAGGTCCGCGAGGGTGCCGGCGGGACTGTTCAGCAGATCGGCCCTGGCACCGCTGTTCTGATGGATCCTTCCGGCGGCACGTTCCAAGCGTTCCGCGGCGGCGACTACATGACGTATGGCATGTACGGCCTCGCAGGCATCGTTCTGTTGCTCGCTCTGTTCTTCCTCGTTCGCGGGCGCATCAAAGTCGACGCCGGGATGTCCGGTTCGACGATCACGCGCTTTACCGATGTCGAACGCGCCGGTCATTGGCTGCTCGCGGTCTCATTCATCATCCTCGCAATCTCGGGCCTCAACATCGTCTACGGCAAGTTCGTGCTGATGCCGGTCATGGGCAAGGAAGCGTTCGCCTCGCTCTCCATCGCGATGAAGTGGGCGCACAATTACGTCGCGTTCGCGTTCATGCTCGGGCTCGTTCTCACGTTCCTGATGTGGGTCGCCCAGAACATTCCGAACCGACACGACGTCATCTGGCTGCTTCGCGGCGGCGGCATGTTCGGCGGCGGACATCCACCGGCGCGCAAGTTCAACGCAGGCCAGAAGATCCTTTTCTGGCTGGTCATGCTGTCGGGCATCTCGCTTTCTCTCAGCGGCATTGCGCTGCTGCTGCCTTACGAGTTCCCGATGTTCGCGAAGACATTCGAATTCCTGAACCAGTTCGGCCTCGCCCTGCCGACGGACCTGACGCCGAACCAGGAGCAGCAGTATGCAACCCTCTGGCACGGTGGCCTCGCGATCGCCATGACCGTTGTGATCGTCGCGCACATCTACATTGGCTCGATCGGGATGCAGGGCGCGTTTGATGCCATGGGCTCCGGCGAGGTGGACGTGAATTGGGCGAAGGAACACCACAACCTCTGGGCAGAAGAAGTGCTCCAAAAGGAGCGCGAAGAGGTCGCCGGCGCGCGCATTCAACCCGCCGAGTAGCGGGCTGGCGCGTTCGGCAGCCGGTGTTGGGGTCGGTGGTGCTGCGTTGCGTGTCGCGATCGGCGGCCTTGACGGCTCTGGCGGGCGTTCTGGCTTTCGTTGGCTCTATGTTTGCGCCGGCGCCGGTGCTTGCCAATGACCCACCGTCCGCTTCGCAGAACAGCTCCTCTGCGAAACCCGGTCTAGGAAAACTCGAGGGCCACGGCGGGCCTGTCAAAGCCCTTGCCATGGCATCTGATGGTCGCGAACTGCTGTCCGGCTCGTTCGATTATTCGATGATCGTCTGGGCCGTGCCTGGCACGAGCGCCGCAAAAGTCCGTCATCGCTACGACGACGTCGAAGGCGCAATCAACGCCGTTGCCGCAACCGGAAAACTCGCGGTGTTCGCCGGCGACGACGGCCTCGTTCGCACGCTCGATCGCGCAACCGGCAAGCGCGTCGCGGAGGCCCGCGGTCACACCCACAAGATCAACGCTCTGGATGTTTCACCAACCGGCGACAGCGTCGTCTCGGCCAGTTGGGATCGGACGGCGCGCGTCTGGACGCTGCCGCGCCTCGACGGCGACGCAGTTGTCCTGAAGGGCCACGGCGGGCCGGTCACCGCAGCCGTCTTCTCGAGCGACGGTCAGTTCGTTTTCACCGCCAGCAGCGATGGCAATCTTCGGCGGTTTAATGCGGCGTCGGGCGCACTCGACCGCGTCGTGTTCAACCACGGCTGGGGCCTCAACGTCCTGACCCGCGTCGCCGGCCGCGACCTGATCGCGTTCGGCGCAACGGACGGGGCCGTTGGTCTCCTCGATGCGAAGACCGGCGAACGCCGCAAGACGCTTGCGAAACACGAGAAGCCGGTGCTTGCGATCGCGTTCGGTGAACGCCGATTGGCGACCGCCGGCGGTGATGGCGTGATCCGCGTCTGGAACGCCGATGATTGGACGCCGATTGAGGAGTACCGAAATCCGTTCGGTCCGATCTGGGCGCTCGCGTTTTCGAGGAACGCGAAGACACTCTATTACGGTGGGCTCGATGATGCTGTACACATCTGGCAGGTGACACCGCGCAAGCCGTTCGAGCCGGT
>JBCBXS010000264.1:0-4103 GCA_039816475.1 Pseudomonadota bacterium
TATCTTCCATGCTCTGCTCGGATGTCGGGTCGGGTTGGCTCATCTTCGCGCTCTTCAACGTCGGCTGCACCCCGACGCTTTTCTACGTCCGCTAACGCCGACGCGAACGGCTCCGCTCGAATGCAGGCGCGAGTCGACGACTTAATTCTCACAACAGGAGAAAGTTACCCGGAAAACAAGGCCAGAAATCGAATTGCCGGGCAATCGCAACGGAAAACTGCATGGGCCCACGGCCGAGTGCAACCCTGTCTAGCCGTTCAGTGCACCGGGCAGTGCGGGATAGATTTCACGCACTCCACGCAGCTCATTTGTAGGAGCGGTGTCCCCGGGGCTCGTGCGCTTTGTAGCGCTCGCGGCGACCGTCACGATGCGTGATCGAAAGCCCGAACCACTTCCGACGGACCTCGTGATAGTGCACGTCGGGATCGTAAAGCTTGGAAGCCACCCGGTACTGAATGCCATCAAGACGGCCGACTGCCTGAAGCAGCGTGTACGCGTTGACGATGATATCGCGCCGCGTTGTCGTCAGCGCCACCTGCGCGTCCAGCAGCGCCTGTCGCGCCTCAAGGACGTCAAGCAGCGTCCGCTGACCGACCCGCTCCTCCTCCTGCACGCCCTGCAACGCGATCTGGTTCGCGTCGACCTGAACGCGGGCGGAGGCAAGCTGCGCCTGCGATGCGCGGTAAAGAGACCAGGCCGAGACCGTCGACGCCCGCGCTTCGAGCCGCGCTGTCTCGATGCTTTGGATGCGGCTGACGTGCTGGTGCTTGGCCTGACGGATCCGCGCGTACGTCTCGCCGCCCTGATACAGCGGGATTTGCATTCGCGCTGTAATCGAGCCTGTCTCGCTGAGATCAAGACCCGGCGACGGATCACGTCGCTTCGCGTACTGCGCTTCAAGCGACACCGTCGGTGCGAGCTGGCCGGTAATACGGGCGACGACAAAGCGCGCCGCTTGCTCCTCGTAAAGGGCTTGCACGACGCCCGGGTTCTGTTGGCGCGAAATGCCGATGGCACTACGCAGCGACTTCGGCAGCACGCGCGATGGGATCGGCGGCTCTCGGAGATTGACGGGTGCGCGGCCGATGTTCTGGCGATACCGCGCCTGACTGGCTCTCAAATTCGCGCGCGCGAGATCAATGTCGGAGGCTGCCTGCGCGCGGGCCGCCCGCGCCTGGGCGACATCCGTCCGCGTGACTTCACCGACCGAGAATCGGTCCTGCGTGGCGCGCAGCTCCCGCGACAGAAACGTGAGGTTCGCCTCACGCAGTCGCAGAAGTGCGAGATCCCGAACGACATCGACATAGGCCGTCGCTGCTGCAAGCAGCACCCGCTGTTCGACGGTCCGCAACGTTTGCTGTCCGGCCCTGACGTTTGCTTCCGCCTCGTTGACCGAGTTCACGATCTGGAAGCCCTGGAACAGCGTCTGATTGAGCGTCAACGCATACCCGCGCGGGCGCGTCCGACCCTCTGAGGCTGTATCCGGGACCGTATTCGTGTTCTCCACCGCGACGTCGACCGACGCGCTGATATCGGGCCGGAACCCTGAGTTGGCGATTGCGACCCCTTCGTCAGTCGCGCGCAGCGTTGCGCGCTGTGCATCGATCTCGGGATTGAACTTATAAGCTGCGGCCAGCGCTTGATTGAGTGTTTCTGCGCGCGCGGCTTCCGTGACGGCGGCATAGCCGAACGCCAGAGAAACACAGGCGATCAGGCTTACCGACCGATTGGCAGCGGCAGCTAAGCCCGCTCGCTTCTTGGCATGCTCGTTTGATCGCACCGCGTCACGCGCCCCATGTGTCCGACGTCATCGCCATCTTCAAGATCGCGATTCGGACGCCCCCGCGTAGAAATTGTTAACAGGGGATCAACAAAGGGCATGCGTGACGCGCCGCTACAACGGGCGCCCATTTGACGGGCATTTTTTCGGGAATGAGCGTGGCGGCCCCCACACATATCCACGCGCTGCCCACAACCTGAACTCGAGCGAACGCGGAGGCCCGTCGGAACGACGTGCGTTCGCGTGGATCGACGGCGGGGTTTAGCGGTAGGTCCGCGCGCGAATGGCCGGCAGTTGGGCCGGCGTCACCGGCACCGTGCGGACCGAACGCCGGAGCGTTGGCCGGGCGCGACGTTTTTTGGCGGCAGGCGCACGCAATGCCTCACGGGACGACACGACAGTCGGCTTCGGGACCCGCAACTTCACCGGCGCCGTCGTTTTAGACGTCCATCGCGCTGCCGGGGCCGCCGGCTTCACAGATGACCTCAGCGATCCCGTCGTCAGCGGTGCGTGATCGCCGGAGAGCGGGCGCGGCGCATGCTCCTCCGGTTCGATGATCTCGCGACGCGGGGCCGGGCGCACACGCCAGGCCTGGCGCGCGTTGGTGAGCTCTGCCTCTTCTTCCGAGACCGGGATCGGCTGGGCGATCGACGTCGTCAGCCACTTGCCCTTGGCATCCTCATAGTGTGCCTCGGGATCGTAGATCGCCGTCGACAACCGCAGCATATCCGCGTCCAGCCGACCCATTTCTGCGAGCAATGTGTACTGGGCGACAACGGCGTTCCGCTCCGTCCGAATGAGCGCGGCTTTGGCTTCCAGCAGTTCCTGTTCCGCATTGAGGACATCAAGCAGCGTCCGTTGGCCGACCGCCTGTTCGGCGCGAACCCCATCGAGTGCGGTCTGACTGGCCCGCACCTGGATGCGGTCGGACTCGATCCGCGCGCGACCGGCCTTGAGACGCGACCAGGCCGCTGTCGTGCGGCTCTCTACATCCCGGCGGGCCTGTTCGATTTCCTGAAGGCGCCCGACGTGCTGATGTTTGGCTTCCCGAACACGGGCCCGCGTTTCGCCGCCGGCGTAAAGTGGGACCGTCACGCGACCGCTGATGCTCGCTGATTCCTGCTCGCGCGTTCCGAAGCCGGGCGAATGCTGTTTTTCGAAATCGCCCTCGATGCGGACCTGCGGAAGCAGCTCACCCCAGATCTGATCAACCTCGTGCCGGGCCGCCGCCTCGCGGTAGAGCGCGAGATGGACACGAGGCGCCTCGCGCGTGCTGAACTGGATCGCGGTGTCGAGTGTGCGCGGGACGAGCTTCAGCTTCATGGGCGGTTTTCGAAGACCCTGCGGATCATGACCGACCACACGACGGTAATCAGCCCGGCTGGCCTTTAACGCCGCCCGCGCCTCATCGAGTGCGGAAAGCGCCCGTGCGCGCCGCGCCTCAGCCTGCGCAACATCTGTACGGGTGACTTCACGAACGGCCCGTCGCGCTCGCGCTGCCCGCAATTCCTTAGTGAGGACGCCAACGTTGGCTTCATTCAGGCGAACCAGCATCTGGTCGCGCACCACGTTCATGTAGGCCGTTGCCGCATCGAGCAGCACGGAAGCTTCAGCCAACCTCAAACGCGCCCGTTCTTCGCGGACGCGCGCTTCAGCCTGATTGACGGCGCTCCGGGTGCGAAAGCCATCGAACAGCGGCTGCGTGATGTTGAGGCCATAGCCGTACTCAGCCGACCTGCCGCTGGAGGTCGATTGCGGCTTCGTCTTCAGCCGCTCGTGGCCATAATTCGCACGCCCCGTCACGCGCGGCCGCCAGCCAGATCGCGCGCGTGCGATCGTCTCGTCTGTAGCGCGCAAACGTGCGCGTTGTGCATCAAGGGTGGGATTGGTTTCGTAAGCCGACGTCAGCGCCTGATGCAGCGATTCTGCCGTGACCTGCTGCGCTGGCAGGGCCGCGCTGACCGCAAACGCCACGACAGCCGCAGCCGCCCGCAAGACGATCCGCAGCGCCCGGTCACTCGATGTGTCGAAGGGGTTGCCCCTCGCCAAGGACATTGCGCGCTCCGGCTGCCACGACGTCAGACCACGACACGCAAAGCACTTTCGACGGGGTCGAAATCACGGGCGCACCACGCCCGGACCGGGTCGTCAGATTCGACAACGCCGATTACGGACCATGCGTTTACAGCGGTTAAGGAGTGGTGAATCCGGCGCGGCCGGACCGTCTGTGCGAGACGGAAAAGCTGTTTTAAATCAGTCGCTCAGCTGCGTGAGCAGATAACCTCAGGTTGCGTCGACACTTAGAAGACGAACGTTTGTTCTT
>JBCBXS010000265.1:0-4098 GCA_039816475.1 Pseudomonadota bacterium
TTCGCCGCAGCCGTCACCAGCGCCGGCGAACCTTCCCGACCTTAAGTTTTCGCAGCCTTCGAGGCCGCGTCAGTCATCATCTTGTTCAGCTCGCCGGCCTGGTCGGAAAACGCTTGCATCTGCCGCTTGGCGTGGCGCGCCTGGATCTCGGCGTACTGCTGAAGATCGCGGGCGCGTGCGAGGTCGGCTGCGAAGTTGAAGTTCTCTTCGATGTTACGCTCGGCAAACTGCAGCGCCTTCGCCTGGACGTCGAGCGCCGACTGCATCATCTGGCCCTGCGATTTCGCCGCCATGTCCTGCGCCTGGCGGGCCATATCCATGAACTGGCCATACGCCGACCGCGCCTGCTTCAGGTTCTGTTCGGCCATGTCCCGCACGTTTTCGGGGATCTCGAAGCCGGGCTGGTCAAACGTGCTCATCGCTCTCTCCACAGGTCGCAGCGGACGCGCCGCCGAAGTGCCCGAAAAACTGACACAGCTATAGGGGCGCGGCAACGTCGGCGGTAACGGCCTGTTCGGCGCGTTCTGGACGCGATGCGGTGTTGAAGCTACCACCGCTTGAAACCTCGGTGGGCGTCACGATGACCATTTGGACCGGCAGCCCGGACGCGGGCGTTGCTCAGCGAAGACCCGCCGAGGCTCCGCGCGCGTTCGAGGGCGACCCGAGGCTGGTTGCTCTGGCGCGGATGGCGGTTGGGAAGGCGTCTGCGCCGGCCTGTGTCTTCGATCGCGCGGCGGGCGTGCTGGTGGCGGCCAACGCTGCCGCGCGCGAGGCCTTCGACGCGGCTGGATTGTCGATCGGGCACGTCGGTGACAGCGGCTCGGGCGGGACGCCAGTCGAGAAGCATTCATTGGACATGTTGGCAAACGGCTGGGCAGCGCGCCCGTTCGGAGTGCCGGACGCGCCCGATTGGATGTGGTTCTCTAAGGCAGAACCGGCCGCGTCGCGGTTAGACACTCATTTCGGGTTTCCGAGAGACGACGGGACAATCCGCGGGCCGAACGGCCTATCGCAAGGCGCGGACACGGCGCCAACGCATCGTCCGGCAACCGGCAGCGATGCTCCGCCCCCAACACCCCGAACGAAAGTGCGCGTGAAAGCGGGGTTCAGGGCGGTCGCGTCAACACCTCCGGTCCCTGAGCGACTTGCGACGTCCGAGGCAGATGCCGCCACGCTCGCCGCCATTCGCTCTCAGATTGCAGCAGGTGTTCGCGCGCGTGCCGAAGGCAACGAAGATCAGCAAACCCAATCGGTTGTCCCGCCCGCCGCGGACGCACGCCCGACCGACATCGCCGGTGCGCAACCGCCCCCTGATCCGACGAGTGGCGACCGACCGCGTAACGATCCGGCCCTGCGCAGTCTCGGTCACGAATTGCGGACACCGTTGGCGGCGATTGCAGGGCTCGCCGAAGCCATCGCGACAGACCAGCTAGGCGCTTCAGGCGCGAGCCGCTACCGCGAGTACGCAGCCGATATTGCAGCGACGGCGAAGCACAGCCTCGAAGTCGTCGAGGCGATGCTCGGCGGTCCGTCCAGTGCTCAGACCTCGACGTCTGATCAACCGTCGCCCTCTGAGCCCGACGCTCAGGATCGTGCCGCAGAAAACGTCACCGCCGCATCGGTCTCTGAACATAGCGTCGCGGACGAGCTTGGTGCACTCCAGATTGCGCCGACCGACGTGGCCGATGTCGCGCGTGGCGTGGGCCGCAGCCTCAAGCCGATCGCAGACGCGCGCGGCGTGTCCCTCATCGCGTCGGCACCATCCGCAGACGTTATCGCGCAGACGGATGGACGCGCGCTCAAGCAGATCCTGTTCAACCTGGTCGGCAACGCAATCGCCTGCACTCCGAAAGACGGCCGCGTCGCAATCGACGTTCGCATGCTCGGCGACGGGCGGGCCACCTTGCGTGTGACCGATAACGGCGTCGGCATGGACCGGGCGACGCTCGCCGCTGCACGCGGTGAGACCGAACTTACGCCAGCGCCGGATCACGTGGTGTCCGACACGAAGTCAGGACAGAGGCTCGGTCTGCCGCTGGTCCGCGCGCTCGCCACCCAACTGGATTGCCGTCTGCGGTTCGAAAGCGCCCCCGGCGCCGGCACGCGCGTCACGCTGGTCCTGCCCGCTTGAACGTCGGCAACACTCATCCAAACGTCTCAAGGCAATAGCCGGTGTTAGCGGAACCAATGCGGCGCGAATTGCGTCACGGACCGCGCACCGTCGCCCCGTCACTGTGGCGCTTCCGAGGGCATCGGTTGTAGGCGGCGCACCGCACACGTCCTTCAGAGTCCGACGTGCACGCGATTTTCACGTGTGGGCGAAACAGCTAATCCGGTTTACGGGCAACCAAAACCTGTCGCATACCTGCGCTACGCAACCACTTACGCTGAGTTTTCAACGATCCGCGTCGGGGGACACCGTGATCAACCGGGCGACATCATGCTGAAGCGGCGCACCTCACGCCGCTGGATCCCGATCTCGGCGATCGCAATCCTGTGGCTCGTTATCGGCATGACGGCGCCGATCCTCCTGAGCGTGACCGATCGCAAGATCGAGACGCAGACGACGTCGGTCGTGGCAGCGCCACGGCACGCCCACATCGTCAGCGCTCCGCTGAAACTTGGCCTTGGCGGCGGGCTGCTGCTTGAGGGTGGCAATCTCTCGTTGAGCGACGCGAGCTCGGTCGGTCGCTCGCTGAAAGAGCGCGATGCCCTCATCAACGATGGCCGCTCGCACGTCGTACTTGCCGATGGTGAGATTTCGCTGTTCGGCGAGATCGCGACGGGCTCAGGTGCTGATCCGATGCAGGGGCCAGAAGCGCCGCTGGCGGCGGCCACACGGCAGTTGAATTTCCAGTCACTGACAATGAAGTCCGGCGCGGTGTCCTTCGCAATGCCGAACGGGACGCGCGAGCGCATTTCAGCCGCCGAGATCGTCATCGAGCCGAGCCGGGACCGAACGTCTGTTTCGATGAAGGGCAAGGGCTTCTGGCGGGGGCTGCCGGCGAAGTTCGAGATTGCACACCGGAAGGCCGGGCCGGATGCGGTCGCAGCAACGATCGCAAGTGCCTCATCCGATCCGCAGACGCCGGATGCGTCACTCGATATCGACCGTCCGGTGAGCGAGGTCTCGTTTGCGCTGCGCGCCAAGACCATCGCGCTGGCGTTTACCGGCACGGTGATGTCCGGGGCCAATCCGGTCATGCGCGGCCGGACCCGGATCGAGGCGGCGGATTTCTCGAAGATGGCCGGCATCATCGGCGGCAGCTTCGATTCCGGAAGCCGCCTGAAGAACGTGAAACTCGAGGGCGAGAGCCTCTGGAAGCGTGGACGTTTGGTCTTTGAGACCGCGCAGCTTGCGATCGGCAGTCATGTCGCGACGGGCAGTCTCGCGATCGCACACAAGGGTGACGAGCCGAACATCTCCGGCACGCTCGACTTCAAGACGTTCGATCTCGCGCATCTGCTCGCAACCGGCCCATCGGCGGAAGACACCGGGCCGACACTCGAACAGTGGTGGAGCGTCATCTGGGACAAGCTTCGAAACCCGATGCGGGCGCCGTTGGGTGTCGATCTCAGGCTCTCGGCGGAGCAGTTGAAATTCGGGCTGGCTGATCTCGGACGATCGGCAATGACGCTGAGCCTGCATAAAGGCACCTTCCGCGCTCAGTTCGCCGAAGTCGCTTTTGCCGGCGGCGAGGGCAGCGGCGAACTCGGAATCAACTTCAATCGCGCGCGATCGAACATCACGATCGGGGGTGCGGTGAACAACGCCGATATCACTACGATCAACGCGCTGTTGCCTAAGGCGCTCGCGATGCCGCTAGACGGTCCGGCGCGGATCGAACTCGATCTGACAACCGAGGGCAGTAACACGCGCGAAGCGATTGGAAGACTGGCCGGGACGCTGCGCGTGCTTCTCCCCGAAGGTGGAGCGCTCAAGCTCGACGCCCGGAAGCTCGGCGAGCTCTCAGGCGTCGCGTCCTACGAGAAACTCGCCGGCGAGACTGCTATCGAGAAGTTTTCAGCCGAGCTGGCTTTCTTTAATGGCCAGGCGTTCTGCCGGCATCTGAAAGCGTTGACGGCGACACATGTTAT
>JBCBXS010000266.1:0-4093 GCA_039816475.1 Pseudomonadota bacterium
CAGTTGGCAGCGGAGATCGGTTTCACGTTGCAGGATACGTATACCGGCGGTGCGAGCGATGGGAACTTCGTCGCCGATCAGGTCGCGACCCTCGATGGGCTTGGCGTCGATGGCGACGGGGCGCACACGCTCGACGAGCACCTGTTCATCTCCTCGCTCGAGCCGCGCAAGGAACTCCAGAAGCGCCTGATGCTGACGCTGCAGTAGCGAGGTTACGCCTCGGGGCCCGAGCAGTGGCCGCCATCGCAGCGCCAGGGCGGATCGTTCGCGTAGCACTCGACGAGGTAGTCGATGAAAACGCGAACGCGCGACGGTAGGTACGGTGTTGGCGGATAGAGGACGTTGATGTCCGCATCCGGCCCGCGCCAGTCCGGCAACATCTGGACAAGCGTGCCTTTCCGGAGGGCCGCGCCAACGATGAAGTCGGGCTTTAAAACGGCGCCGGCGCCGGTGATGGCAGCCGCCAGAAGCGCATCACCGCTGTTCGACCAGAGCGTCCGCTCAAGCGGCAACCGCTCGATCGCACCGTCCGGCCCTTCAAGAATCCACACGCTGTCGCCGCTCCAATAGGGATAACCGAGGCACGGCATTTTGCGCAGATCCGCTGGCGTCTGCGGCATGCCGTAGGTCTCGATCAGGTCCGGTGCCGCGCAGATCAGCATGCGGCTGATACCGAGCTTTCGGGCGATCAGCGTTGAGTCTTCCAGCCGGCCGATCCGGACCGTCAGATCGAACCCCTCCGCGATCAGATCGACCTTGCGGTCATCGAGCGAGAGATCGAGCCGGATGTCCGGATAGCGGTCCATGAAGGGTTTGATGTTCGGCGCGATATGGCGAAGGCCGAACGACGTCGGTGCCGAGATCGCAAGTCGCCCGCGCGGGTTCTGCGTTTCCCGTGCGGCTTCGTGATCGGCTTCGCTCACCTGGTCGAGGATGCGCTTGGCCCGCTCGTAATAGGCCGTGCCCGTGTCGGTCAGATTGAGCCGACGGGTCGTCCGCGTCAGCAGCGTGGTCCCGAGATCGGCTTCGAGGTCCATGACGATCTTCGATGTCGCCGTTCTGGATGCGGACAAAGCGTCAGCAGCGGAGGCGAAACTGCCTTGTTCGACCACAGTGACGAACGTCTCGAGCGCACGCAGCTTATCCATCGATAGTCCCGAATGAGTGGATAATAACTCCCATCTACGACGGTTTATCCGGTTTGCGAAGTCCCCAATTGTCAGCGCATCGACGATCAACTGGCGCGGCCAGCCCACTGAAGGCCCGCCGCACGCTGACACTGAGGAGACCTCCAATGACCAATGCCTTCGCAAAGCCGGACGCCGGGATCGCACTGCTTCGCGTGTCTCTCGGCGTCATGACGCTCGCCCATGGCCTGCTCAAGCTCTTTGTCTTCACTGTCCCTGGGACAGTCGCCTTTTTCGCATCGCTTGGGCTCCCGGCGATCGCCGCGTACGCCGTCATCACACTTGAGATCGGCGGGGGGCTTTTGCTGATCGCGGGGCTCGGAACGCGGTTTGCGGCAGCCGCTCTGGTCCCTGTTCTGATTGGGGCTGCGATGGCTCACGCTGGCAATGGCTGGCTGTTCTCGAACCCGAACGGGGGATGGGAATTCCCGGCGTTCTACGCGGTCGCGCTGATCGCACAGACCATGCTCGGCTCGGGGGCCTATGCGCTCGACAACCGGGTCGGCGGACTGCCTCAGCCGGCCGCGGCGTAAGTCAGGGTCGCTGCCACGAAAACCCGCGCTGGGTCGGTCTCGGTGACTGATCCGGCGCGTTTCAATCAGGGAAGCTGACCATGCTCAAGCCAGAGAACATGACTTCTGACGAAGCGGGAGCCCGCAATGCGATCGACCCGGGTGTTCGCGTCGGACACGTCCACCTGAAAGTCGCCGATCTGCCGCGCGCCGTTGCGTTCTACACCGACGTGCTCGGCTTCGAGGTCACGCAATACTATGCCGACGAAGCCGCATTTCTCTCAGCCGGTGGCTATCACCATCACCTCGGCCTCAACACGTGGTCGAGCAAGGGCGGCGACTGGCCGGCTGAGGGCACGACCGGGTTGTTCCACGTCGCCTTCCTGTATCCGGATCGTCGGTCGCTCGCCAAAGCGGTTGCCCGCGTGATGCACCATGGCGTCGCGCTCGAAGGCGCGTCCGATCATGGGGTCAGCGAAGCAATCTACCTGCGCGATCCCGACGGCAACGGCATTGAGCTTTACCGGGACCGCCCGCCGGAGGACTGGCCGCGCGAGCCGGATGGCAACCTCGCGATGTTCACCCGCAAGCTCGATCTCGATGCGCTACTGGCGGAGGCCCGCTAGTAGGTCGCGCGCCCGCCTGAGAGATCGAACACCGCACCCGTCGTGAAGGAGTTCTCAGCGGAGACCATCCACGCGACCATGTTTGCCATCTCCTCGACGGTCACGAAGCGGTTCCGCGGGATCTTCGAGAGCATGTAATCGATGTGCTCCTGGCTGATCTGGTCGAAGATCGCGGTCTTGGCGGCCGCCGGCGTAATCGCGTTGACTGCGATTTCGTGGCCCGCCAGTTCCTTGCCGAGGGATTTGGTGAGCGCGATCACGCCGGCCTTGGAGGCGGAGTAGTGCGCGGCGTTTGGGTTGCCTTCCTTGCCCGCGATTGAGGCGACGTTGACGATCCGGCCATAGCCGTCGCTGATCATGTGCGGGACGACGGCCTTACAGCACACGAACGGCCCGTCGAGGTTGATGCGTATGACGCGCTGCCACTCTTCGACGGTGGTGTCCCAACTCGTCGCGTTCGCCCCTGCGACGCCAGCATTATTGATCAGGATATCGATGCGTCCGTGCGTTGCGCGTGTCGCGTCGGTCGCGGCGGTGACAGAGTCGAAGTCGCTGACGTCGGTTTTGACCGCGGTCGTGCCATTGCCGAGTTCACCGGCTGTCTTCTCTGCAAGCGCGCTGTCGTTGTCCCAGATGGCAACTTTGGCGCCGGATTCGATGAAGCGCTCTGCACAAGCGCGGCCGAAGCCCTGCGCGCCGCCGGTGACCACCGCGACGCGGCCGTTCAGATCAATGGTATTCGACACGTTCGTTCCTCACCTCGATTGCCCGATTGTTGCCGTGACGGCGGCCGGGCTTGTTTCGAGGTGAAGTCTAGACCGTTTGGCCACTGGGCTGAAACCGCGCGGCGGACCGTGCGCAGTGGTGGCCCATCGCCGATCAGCGATTGAGCGCGATCACCAGCGCATCAACGCGACCGCCGTTCTCTGCGATGTAGTTCTCGAAAAGCTGGCGCAGGAACGGCGAGACCCAGAACCCGAGCACCTGCGCATCGCGCACCTTGAAGCGGTTGCGGCCGCGCGGGACGAGCATCCAACGGACATCGTATTGCGCGCCGTCCGCGAGAAAGACACGGCTGTCGACTAGCACGTGCTGGCCTTCGCGGGAGGCGGCCTTCGCAAACGTCACGCGGCGGACGCGATACTTCCGGGACTCGGTTGCTGCATACCGCGAAATGAACTTGACCACGCCGCCCTGATACTTCCGACGCGATGCAGGCCGAAGACCGGCGCGATAGGAGCCAAGCGCATCGAGGCCGATGACGGGCACGTGGCCGTACTTGCGAATGACGCGCGCGAATGCCGTCGGGCTGCCCTGGCGCTGGGCGTTGATCAGCTCGTTGGCCGCGCGGCGCATGAATTCAACAGCGGCATCCGCGGCGTGGGCCTGCGGGATGGCGCTGCCCAATGCGGCGAAGCCAACAACTGTAAATGCGATGGCCGCGCGAAAGCGGCGGGCGAACGACAGGCGGGACAGTTCAGAAGCGCGCATGGATCAGTCTCGTTCGGTCCGATGACGTGTTTCGCGTAAGTCTCAATTGCGGCCAAAACTTCGTCGTCCCGGCTGCTCTCAGAACGTCTTCCGGCGATAGGCCGCTTTCCCCACAATGGAAAGAACGCACGTCACTCAGGCGTGATCAGGCAGCGGCGAGTGTTTCTCCCGCATCGCGCCCATTGGCCGCCATGGCGCCCGTGTCTTTCGCCGGAAGGGCACCGACGATTGGCTGGTTCAAGGCGGCGGAAACGCTCGCGATCCAGTCTCGGTCAAC
>JBCBXS010000267.1:0-4091 GCA_039816475.1 Pseudomonadota bacterium
TGCCTGATCGGTGATAATCGCGACCATGCGTTTCAGCCGCGCGTTGCCCGATGCATCGGCGAGCAGCTTGTGGAAGCGATCATCCGCCTCCGCCCAGGCGAGCCGGTCCGAAACAGCGATCGCTGAGTCCATGTCGTCTGCCGCACTTTGCAGCGCATCGATCATTTCCGGCGGCGCCCGCTGAGCTGCGAGACGTGCCGCCTCCGCTTCGAGCACGGCGAGGACCTCGTAGATCTCCGTCATGTCGTGACGCGATACGGGAAGCACCCGCATCCCGCGCCGCGGGCGGATCTCGACGAGCCCCTCGCGTTCAAGCCGGATCAGCGCTTCGCGGACCGGCGTCCGGCTGACGCCGAGCTCAGCCGCCAGCGTCTCCTGCAGGACAAAGCGGCCGGGCTCGAGCGTGTTCTCGAAGATGCGTGTCTTCAGAGTGGAATAGACGTCGTCGGTGGCAGTCGCCGACGGCGCGCTCGGGGCCGCAATGCTCATGCAAGATCGATACGGCGATGCTCGGCGGCCGAGCGGTAGATCGCGTCTTCAATCCGCAGGTTGTCGAGATAGTCTTCGGCCGTGTTTGCGAACCGTGTGCCCGCGAGCCGCGCTTTTGTAAACGCCTCCTGGAGCGCGTAGACGCAATCGCCGCCAAAGGCTGTGTCCCGCCAGACGTAGTTGATCGGCGTTGCCATCGGGCTGCCCTTCGCGCGGCGCGTGAGCCTTGCGTCCCCACTGAGCGCGATGACACCCTTACTGCCCTCGATCCGCATCTCGCCCATCGTCAGGCGATGGTTCTGTGCTGCGTGATCGACGAGCCGGTTACCGTCGAAGACCGCCTGCACGCCCGACTTGAAGTTCAGGACGAACGTGCCGGCATCTTCGCCGGCAATGGCAGGGTTCAGCCGGCGCAGATCCGCGTAGACGTCAGCGACGTCGCCGAACAGAAACCGGAACGTGTCGATGAAGTGGATCGCCGTCTCGCGCACGAGAAAGCGCGGCATCTTTCGAAAGTACGGCTGACGCTCGAGGTAGGCGTCAGCGCCCTGGCCGTCACCGGGGCGCAGATCAAACATGGCGCTATAGACGTCGCCGATGGCGGTCTGCTCGAGCTGACGCTTGATCTCGCGGTACCACGGCTGGAAGCGGAAGTTCTCGTGCACGGTGACGGTTATGCCGGCGTCGGCTGCAAGCTGCGTCATCTCCTCGGCCTCGGCGAGGCTGGCGCAGAACGGCTTCTGGCAGATGACGTCGACGCCGCGCTCAGCCGCCGCCCTGATCGCGCTCGCATGGCTCGCCGGCGGGACGGCGATATCGAGGACGTCGGGCTTGGTGCTGTCGAGCATTGCTTCGACGGCCTCGAAGGTCTCCGGCACATCGAAGAACTCGGCCAGTGTCTTGGCCTTATCCTGTTCGTGGTCTGCGCAGCCAACAAGCTCGACGTCGATGATCCGTGACCAGCCATCATAGTGAAAGCGTGCGAAGTAGCCGGCGCCGAGGATCGCGATACGGATCGGATCGGTCATGCGAAGTCATCCCCATCCACGGTTTCGATCGCGCGCAGCACCGCGGTCTCGATTGCTTCGGTGCCGTCGCTTCCGCCGAGCTCGGTCGGCTTCAGGGCGTTGTCGATGTAGGCCTTGCTAACGGCGGCTTCGATCAGCCGGGCCGCCTTCGCTGGGGCTTCCGCTCCGTGCTGGAGGGCCAGCCAATCGAGCATCATCGCGCCGGAAAGGATCATCGCTGTCGGGTTGGCCTTGCCTTCGCCGGTGATATCCGGCGCGGTGCCGTGGCAGGGTTGGAACACCGCGTTCGCGTCCCCGATGTCAGCGGACGGTGACATGCCGAGCCCGCCCATCAGGCCGGCTCCGAGGTCGGAGAGGATGTCACCGAACATGTTCTCGGTGACCATCACATCGAACGTCCAGGGCTTGCGGACCATGTCGAGCGCGATGGCATCCACGTAGCCGTGCGAGCGCGCGATCGCCGGGAAGTCCGCGCCGCGCTCCTCGAAGATCTGCCGCATGAACGCGAAGGCTGCGAACACGTTCGCCTTGTCGACGAGCTTTAGTTCGCCGGCTTTGCCGGCTGCCTTGCGCTGTTCGGCAAGCCTGAAGCAGAAGTCGAACAGCCGCTCCGAGTTCTTGCGCGTGATGACCAGGGTCTCGGTCGCGCATTCGTCGTTGACGATGGCGCCTTTGCCCTTGGTCGCGAACAGGCCTTCAGTTGATTCCCGCACAAGAACGAAATCGAGCGTCTCGGCGCGCGGGTCGGCGAGGACACGCGGCAGGCCGGGGATCGTCTTGACCGGCCGGACGCCGGCGTAGAGTTCGAGGGCAAACCGGAGATCGATCTGCGGTGCGATCTCGGTGCCGTCCGGATAGCGGATGTGGGGCAGGCCCATCGCCGCGAGCAGAATCGCGTCAGCGTTGTGGCAGGCGTCCAGCGTTGCCTCGGGCAGCGCTTCGCCCGTGTCGCGATAGTGGCCTGCCCCCGACGGGTGCGAGCCGGTCGAAAGTGCAAAGCCGCCGACGCGGGCCTCGGCCGCTTCGAGGATCTTGAGGCAAGGGGCCATGACTTCGGGGCCGATGCCGTCCCCGGGCAGGACGGCAATCGAGAAGCTGTTGGTGGACATGGATGTGCCTGATGTGACTGCGCGGACGCGGCGGGCGGAGTAAGCCGCAGCGCATCAATGTATACATTAATCGCGATTGCGCGCAAGCAACCGGGCCGTGCGAACCGCGCGATCTTCGCGCGGTCGGTCGACAAAAGCTTGACGCGTTAGCGACGCTGGCCGATCGCCTCGCGGACAACGGCTTCCTTGTTGTCGAGATGTGTTCGCAGAGTGCGCGCGAGCCGCTTTGGCTGCCGCTTCTGGAGTGCGACAAGCATCTGCTCGTGCTCGGCGACTGCTTCGGACCAGCGGGCATCCGACATGTTCGCGCGATACCGCGCAAGGCGCATGCGGGCTGCGAGCTGGCGATACTGCTCGGTCAGCACGGGGTTGCGCGCACCTGCCAGGATCGCTTCGTGGATCTGCTGGTTGGCTCGAAAGTACGGCCCGAGCGCCCGCTTCCCGTAGTGCCGCACCATCTCCGCATGGCGCTCGGCCACGTAGGCGATCTCGTCATCGGTCATCGCCTTGGCGGCCAGTTCACCCGCAAGTGCTTCGAGCGCACCCATGACGGGAAACGTCGCTGCGACGTCTTCATCGCTGATCTCCGTCACGCGCGCGCCCGCGTTCGGACGGATCGTGACGAGCCCTTCGGTCGCGAGCGCTTTCAGAGCCTCACGCACGGGCGTCCGCGAGACATCGAAGCGATCGCACATCGCCTTTTCGCTGATGCGCGCACCGGCCGACAGCGTGCCGTCGAGAATAAGATCGCGGATGAGATCGGCGGTCGCCTGATGCAGGTTGCGGCGTAGGTCTCCCGGCGCCGTCTGGCTCGTGTCGGCGGTGTCCGCAGCCGAGGATTTGCGAGTTCGAACAGCTGCATCGGTCATGCGGTCAATCCGTTGCGCAACGCGCTTTGGAGGATGATCGCGACATGCGTTGCGTCGCGATTGGCGCCGTCGGCGATCTGGTGCCGGCAGGAGAAGCCGTCGGCTGCGATGAGGTCGTCGGCACCCGCCGCGCGGACTGCTGGTAGCAGGCTCAATTCTCCCATCGCAATCGACGTGTCGTAGGTTTCGGACTGATATCCGAAGCTGCCCGCCATCCCGCAGCAACTGGATTCGATCGGCGTCACTGTCGCGCCATCGATCCGCTTCAGGAGCGAGAGGACGGGGCTGTCCGCACCGAACGCCTTCTGGTGGCAGTGCGTGTGGACGTGGATCGTTTTGCTGAGAGTGCCGAACGGCTCAGTGATGCGTCCGGCGGCGACCTCGCGTTCGAGAAATTCCTCGAGCAGGTAGCTGTTCTCCGCGAGGTGCTTGGCCCGGTCGCCGAGGTTCATGACCTGGAACTCGTCGCGCAGTGTCAGCAGGCATGATGGCTCGAGACCGACGATCGGAACGCCGATCTCAGCGCCCTGCGGCCAGACGGCATCAATAAAGCGTTCGGCCTCGGCGCGTGCTTTGTCGACGAGGCCGGCTGCGAG
>JBCBXS010000268.1:0-4063 GCA_039816475.1 Pseudomonadota bacterium
CACACCGTGCGCTGCCGGGAACGCGACCAGCAGGATGCCGACCCCGAGCACCAGCCAAGTTTCGTTTGCGTCCCAGAACGGGCCGATGGAGGCGACCATGCGATCGCGATCGTCTTCGCTTGCAGCCACCGCCGTCAGCATGCCGACGCCCAAGTCGAAGCCGTCGAGCACGACGTAGGCGAGCATCGACACGCCCATCAAAACGATAAAGACAAACGGCAGCCAGGTCTCGGCGGGAAAGCCCATCAGTTCCATCGGTCGCCGTCCTCGTTGTCCGAATGATCGCTAAAGGCAGAGGCATTGAAGCCGGGCGGTCAGAGATCGCCGCCCGGCTTCGTGGATTCGATTAGACGTCCGGCGCGCGGTCCTGGACGACGGCCTCACGGCCACCGGTTCCAACGACCTGGCCAAGAGAGGCGCGACCGCCCGCCAGCTCCGGCAATTTTGGCTCGATGTCGCCGTACACTGCCTTCCGCGCGAGGTAGAAGAGCGTTGCAATGAAGGCGATGAGCAGCAGCGCGTACGTGATGAGATAGCCGACCAACGTGATCGCAACCTGCGGGGCTGCCACTGACGACACGGCTTCCGATGTCGTCAGCACGCCCGACACGAGGTAAGGCTGACGACCGATCTCGGTGACGTACCAGCCGGCGAGCGTTGCGACCCAGCCGGAAAACGCCATCCCGACAAGGACGTAGGCGACGGGCTTGGTGATGTCGCCGCGGCGCCAGATCTGGAACGCAGCAAACCACGAGACGAGCAGCATCAGAACACCAATCCCGACCATGATACGGAACGCGTAAAATACAGGCGCGACCGGCGGGTGCTTGCCTTCAAAGTCATTCAGGCCCGGCACAACGCCGTCCATCCGGTGCGTCAGGATCCAGCTCGCCATACTCGGGATCGAGATCTCGTAGTCGTTCGACCGCGTCTCTTCGTTCGGCACGCCGAACAGGACGAGCGGGACGTTGCCACGCGTCTCCCAGTTGCCCTCCATCGCAGCGACTTTTGCCGGCTGATGCTCGAGCGTGTTGAGCCCGTGCATGTCGCCTGCGAGGATCTGGACCGGAATTAACAGCGCCGCCGTCATGACGCCGGTCCGGAGCGCACGTTTCACGCCGCTCGACCGGTCGCCGATGATCCAGCGGAAGGCTGACAAACCCGCGATCAGGAATGCAGCTGTCAGGCCCGATGCAAGAAGCATATGCGTCAGCCGGTAAGGCATCGACGGGTTAAAGATGATCGCCCACCAGTCGGTTGCGAAGGCCACGCCATCACGCATCTCAAAGCCGACCGGCGTGTGCATCCAGGAGTTCAGGACCAGGATCCAAAACGCTGAGAGCGTCGTGCCGACCGCGACCAGGACGGTGGCCGTGATGTGCAGCCACTCCGGCACTCGGTTGTATCCAAAAAGCATGATCCCGAGGAACGCGGCTTCGAGGAAGAACGCCGTCAGCACCTCATAGGCGAGCAGCGGGCCGGCGATGTTGCCAACCTTTTCCATGAAACCCGGCCAGTTCGTGCCGAACTGGAAGCTCATTGTGATGCCCGAGACGACACCGAGGGCGAACGAAAGCGCGAACACCTTCACCCAGAAACGGTAGGCGTCCATCCAGCCTTCATCGCCGGTCATGCGATGACGCAGCTTAAAGAACAGCAGCAACCAGCCGAGCGCGATCGTGATCGTCGGGAATAGAATATGAAACGATATGTTTGCGCCGAACTGAATGCGGGCGAGCATCAGTGCGTCCATCGTCGACCCTCCTCCAGGTCCTCAAGCGATCGCGCGGACGGGATGTCGCATCTGATCAGATGCGGGCGCGCGCAATCTGCCACCCAACGGCCCGTAATTGGCGATGATCACGGTTTGAAATCAAGCCGGTGCACGGTCGCAAGACGGTACGCCGCAGCGCCCGTTTACGCAGCGTTTCCGGACAATCGAGCCACGGACTTTTCCCGCCCGATGAGCGGTAAGAGCGGTCCGAGTTCGGGGCCGTAATCGAGCCCCGTCAGCGCCTTCCGGAGCGGCATGAAGAGCGCCTTGCCCTTCGCGCCGGTCTCGCCCTTCACAGCTGAGGTCCACGCCTTCCAGGTCGTCTCGTCGAGTGGGTCTTGCGGCAGAAGGGCCGCCGCGGCCGCACAGAAGTCGGGATCGTCGATGGCCGGCGTGATCGGGCCTTCGACAACCTGCCACCACGTCGCAGCATCGGCGAGCACTGAGACGTTGCCTCTGACAGCCGACCAGAATGTCGCATCACCGCCGATGCCCAACGCGCCGAGCCGCGCTGACACGTCGTCGAAAGAGAGCGTTTGCAGCAGTTTCGCATTCAGAAGTTCAAGGTCCTTCGGATCGAAACGGCCTGGCGCGCGCGAGATCCGGTCAAAGGCAAAGCTGTCGGCGAGGGATGCGATCGTCGGATGCGGCTCGATGGCATTCGACGTGCCGACCAGCGCTGCAAGGCTCGCGACCGTCATTGGCTCAAGTCCGGACTGACGGAACTCCGCTATCGACAAGTCACCCGAGCGTTTGGATAGGGCCGCACCGTCCGCCCCAACCAGCAGGCTGTGATGCGCGAATGCCGGCGCCGCAGCACCGATCGCCTCGAAAAGTTGAAGCTGCACGGCAGTGTTGGTGACGTGATCCTCACCGCGGATGATGTGCGTGATGCCCATATCGGCATCATCGACGACGCTTGTGAACGTGTAGAGGAACGACCCATCCGCGCGGATCATGACCGGGTCCGACTGCGATCCGATATCGACCGACTGGCGGCCACGGATCAGATCGTCCCAGGCAACCTCGGTCGGGCGCGGGCTGGTCTGGTCCGGCGCCGCGGTGTTGTTCAGGCGGAAGCGCCAATGCGGCTTGCGGCCCTCGGCTTCGAAGGCTGCTCGATCGGCATCGGTGAGCGACAACGCGGCGCGGTCGTAGATCGGCGGTAGGCCGCGGGCGCGCTGCAACCGCCGCCTGCGATCGAGGTCCTCTGAGGTCTCATAGCAGGGATAGAGCCGTCGCTCGGCTTTCAGTGCCCCCGCGGCTGCCTCATAGAGCGCGACCCGGTCCGACTGGCGCACCTCGACATCAGGGACGAGACCGAGCCATGTCAGGTCCTCCCTGATCGCGGCGGCATATTCGTCGCGGGCACGTTCCAGATCCGTATCGTCAAACCGCAGCACGAAGCTGCCGCCTTCACGGCGCGCGAACAACGCGTTCAGGATAGCCGTCCGCACATTGCCGATATGGATAAGGCCGGTCGGGCTCGGTGCGAAACGCACTTTCGGCGGTGAGGTCACTGCGGGTCGGCCCTGAAGCTTGCGAGAAGCGCCGAACCTGCTTCAGCGTGGGGCCGAATTCAAGCGGCGGCCGGTCGCTTCGTCATCGCGCGATTGCGCATGCGCGCGGCGAAGGCCTCAGCGTTCTGGACCGTGTCCGTCGTCCAGGCGTAGCGGGCGCCGTCGATGCGCAGCTCAACCCGGTAATACGCAATTCGGTTGGCGAGCCAAACGTCGTTCACCGCGAGCAGACCGCCTATGAGAAAGAAGCCGACGGCCACCCACACGCGCCATTGCCAGCCGAGATCGATGACCGCGTAGAAGAAGAAGCAGCCAAGCGCGAAGTACAGCGACATGTTCAGGATCTGGCCCTGAAAATCGCGATGTCGGTAGCCGACGATACGGATGTCACTGACGGCGCCCGGCATTTCGTAAAGCGCCTGGCTCGGGCGCATTAGCACGCCCGTCTCGCTCCATTCCGCTTCAACGACTGGGATCGACATCGCCTGACCTGGTCGCACTTCCGCTGACACCGCAGCCGTCAGACTAGCGCGCTCAGGTTGCAGGACCGTTTCGGGGCTTGGCGAACTCCGATCCAGTTTCGGGACGCGCGACTACGCGCGCTTAACGCGTCGGAACCGTCGCCGTAGATGACAGAGACGTCACGCAGCGCCGCCCGGGCGTGTGGTTAGTCCTCTGAGCAGTCTTGAACCTAGGATCGCGAACGGAGCCCCACGCCATGCAACCGCAGGATATCGACCCGAAGATCTTCGCCCTCTACGACCAGTAC
>JBCBXS010000269.1:0-4049 GCA_039816475.1 Pseudomonadota bacterium
CTTGTCGAGCGGCCGGCCCGACGGTTCGCTGAGATCAGCGCGGGCGACGATGCGGCTCGCGCCAAGGCTCTTCAGATAGTCTTCCTGCTCCGGCCGGCCCGTGACCGCGGCAACGGCGTAGCCCCGCTTGGCCAGGATCGCGGTTGCGACCGACCCAACGCCACCTGCGGCCCCGGTGACGAGCACTTCCTTACCGTCGTCCGGAGAAAGCCCCTGCTTCTCGAGCGCCATCACGGCCAGCATCGACGTGAAGCCAGCCGTCCCGATCGCCATCGCCTGTCGCGCGGTCAGGCCCTTGGGCATCGGCACCAGCCAGTCGGCCTTCACCTTCGCCTTCTCGGCAAAGCCACCCCACCAGACTTCGCCGACGCGCCAGCCCGTGAGCACGACTTCATCGCCTGCCGCGTAGCGGTCATCGTCCGAGCTTTCGACGACGCCTGCGAAATCGATGCCCGGCACATGCGGATAATTGCGCACGAGCCCACCGACACCATTGAGGCAGAGCCCGTCCTTGTAGTTCAGGGTCGAGTGCGTCACGCGCACAACGACGTTGCCTTCTTCGGGCAGCGCGCTGTCCTCGAGCGATTTGATTTCGGATGAGACGGGACCCTGTTCGGGCTTATCGACGACCAGTGCTCGGAATGCCATTGTTGACGCCTCTCCGGGGGCAAGCAGCTTACTTTTGCGATTGCGCGCACTGAACCTGCCGTCCGGCCAGATTGCAAGCGCAGCCCGGTGCGGGGCCTAGGCAGGCAGCGAGGCGGCGACACGGGCTGGCAACAGGGGCTGGCCAAGCTCGTTTTGAGGAAGTCATCGAGTGCTCAATCCGTTTCACCACTTCAACCTCACGGTCTTCGACAACGAGCGCGCGGTGCTTCGCAAAGACGGGCGTTATCTCCGGTTATTAGGTCCGGGCCGCGTGAAGACTTACGACCCGTCGCATCGCCTGACGGCCATGAAATACGACGTTGTTCGTTCCGAGCTCGATAAGGACGCAGCCCGCATCATCGAGGTGGAAGACCCGACGGTCGCAAAGGAGCAGCTTGCGTTCGTGCGGACCGGGCCGAGCGAGGTCGCGATCGTCCGGCTGGACGGGGAGCCCACGCATCTCATTCAGCCCAACACAACGCGTGTGTTCTGGAAATCGGTGACCGATGTCGACGTCGATGTGATCGATGTCGCCGGGAACATGCGGCTGACAGACGAGCAGCTCGGCGCGCTCAACCTCGCGCGAAACACGACGGTCACGCAAAGCGTTGTTGGCGCACACGAGACCGCGCTGTTGCTCGTGAATGGGGAACTCAGGGAAGTGCTGGCGCCGGGCCGTCATGCCTTCTGGAACATCAATCGGACGGTGGAGATCCGCCACGTCGACCTTCGCCCTCAGTTGCTTGAAGTCACAGCGCAGGAGATCCTGACGAAAGACCGCGTCGGCATCCGCGTGACGCTGTCGGCGTTCTACCGCGTTACGCAGCCGGAGACCGCGGGGCTTGCCTCCGCCGACCTCCGCGAAACGCTTTATCGGCTGGTCCAGTTCGCGATCCGCGAGGCCGTCGCCGGACGCACGCTCGATGACATCCTGGCAGCACGCGCCGAACTCGATCAGCAGTTACGCACCTTCGTCGCGAGCCGCGTTGGCGAATTAGGCGTCGCCGTCGTTGAGATCGGTGTGAAGGACATCATCCTGCCGGGCGATGTGCGCGAACTGCTCAACCGCGTGGTCGAGGCGGAGAAGACGGCGAAGGCCAATCTGATCCGGCGCCAAGAGGAGACGGCGGCGACGCGATCGCTGCTCAACACGTCGCGGCTGATGGAGAACAACCCGCTGCTGCTTCGGCTGAAGGAGCTGGAAGCGCTCGAGAAGCTCGTCGAGAAGGTCGGCCGCATCGACCTCCATGCCGGCAACGGCGGCGGAAGTCTCGATGCCTTGCTGAACGGTCTGTATGCGTTGCGAGACGAAACCGGCAAGCAGGGGCAGGCCGAAGGCGCCGACGCTTCCGGCGACACCTGACGCCGACGTTCTAAAGCCGCTGCTTTGAGCCCCCAGCAGCCGTCGCGCTTACGCGACTTTCGGTGAACAGAAACGGTCGCACGCGATGTCATGCGACTGTCGTGAAAGCCCGACACCGTCTCGCCCGGAAGCGAACGAAAAAGCCAAACGCCGGAAAAGCCAATTCGCGTCGGCCGCCTGCCGGTCGCTTCGCTCAGTGTGACAAGCCCTGGAGTGACGTGATGACGAAGCAGAGTGATTTCACGCCGATCTCAATGCAGTTCGAGGACTCAGAGGACACAACAACAAACGCCTCGACGAACACGACGCTTGGCGAGGTCATCGCAGCGCGTTACTCGCGGCGGGACATGTTGCGCGGCGCCCTTGCTGTGACGGCGACAACCGCGATCCTGCCGACGGCTCTGGTGTCGACCGCGAACAAAGCCCTTGCGAAGAGCGCGAACACGACGCCGTCGTTCTCGTTCAACGAACTCACCGCTGGTTCTGACGGAAAGCACCACGTCGCGGAAGGTTATGACGCTGACGTCCTCATTCGCTGGGGCGACAAGGTCGTCTCAGGCGCCGAGGAATTCGATCCGGACAATCAGAGCGCAGACGCCCAGGCCAAGCAATTCGGCTACAACAACGACTATCTCGGCTACATCCCGATCGATGGGAAATCCGACCACGGCCTGCTGGTCGTGAACCACGAATACACGAACGAAGAACTCATGTTCCCGGGCCTCGGCCGGCAGGACCGCGACGCGAAGTTTGCCGGCATGACGGCTGACCTCGTCGCGATCGAAATGATGGCGCACGGCGGCGCGGTGCTCGAGGTCAAGCGCGAGAACGGTGCGTGGCGCGTCGTCGATGACTCTAAGTACGCGCGCCGCATCACAGCCGAGACCGAGATGGCGATCTCAGGTCCCGCTGCGGGTCATGAGGTGATGAAGACGACCTATGACCCATCAGGCACGAAAGTGCGCGGCACCATCAACAACTGCGCCGGCGGCGTGACGCCGTGGGGCACGTGGCTGATGGCGGAAGAGAACTTCAACGGCTACTTCTGGAACAAGGACGCCGCCAAGGCATCTCCGAACGCGGCCGCATTGAAGCGTTATGGCGCGCCGGGCGAATGGTATGCCTGGGGCAAATATCACGACCGCTTCGACATCGCGAAGGAGCCGAACGAGGTCAACCGCTTCGGCTGGGTCGTCGAAGTTGATCCGCTCGACCCCGGCTCGACGCCCGTCAAGAGGACAGCCCTTGGCCGCTTCAAGCACGAGGGCGCCGCCAACCTCATCAACGGCGATGGTCGTTTCGTCGTCTACCAGGGCGACGACCAGCGGTTCGACTACGTCTACAAGTTCGTCACCGACGGCAAAGTCGATCCGGACAACCGCGCGGCCAACAAGGACCTCCTCGACAGCGGAACGCTGTACGTCGCCCGCTATGACGATGACGGCACCGGCGAATGGCTGCCGCTTGTCCAGGGGCAGGGGCCGCTCACGACAGCCAACGGCTTTGCCTCGCAAGCGGACGTGGTGATCAACGTGCGTCTGGCCGCCGATCTCCTCGGCGCAACGAAGATGGATCGCCCGGAGGACGTCGAGGCCAACCCGACGACGAACAAGGTCTACGTCATGTTGACCAACAACACGCGGCGCAAGCCGGGCGACGAAAACGCAGCCAACCCGCGCGCCGAGAACAAGTTTGGCCATATCGTCGAGATGATCCCGGAAGGCGGTGACCACGCGGCGACGAAGTTCACTTGGGACATCCTCGTGAAGTGCGGCGACCCGGCCATCGCCGACGTCGGAGCGACCTTCAACCCGGCAACATCGCAGGACGGCTGGTTCGGCATGCCGGACAACTGCGCGGTCGATGCGGATGGCCGTCTCTGGGTCGCGACGGACGGCAACAGCGCATCGAAGACCGGGCGCACCGATGGCGTTTGGGCGATGGAAACCGAAGGCGAAGCCCGCGGCACCGCGAAGCTGTTCTTCCGGTGTCCGGTGGGCGCTGAACTTTGCGGCCCCGAGCTGACGCCTGACATGCA
>JBCBXS010000026.1:0-8144 GCA_039816475.1 Pseudomonadota bacterium
CATGAGGTCTTCTTCCGTTGTCTCGAGTTGCATCGCAATAACGAAGCCCTGCACCAGCTCGGTGACTTCAGCGCCGATCATGTGCGCGCCGAGCAATTGGCCCGTCTTCTCGTCGAACACTGTCTTAATTAGCCCGTCCGGTTCGCCGAGCGCGATGGCCTTGCCGTTGCCGCGGAACTGGAAGCGGCCAACCTTGACCTTGTGGCCGGCCTCCTTGGCCTTGGCTTCGGTCAGACCAACGGAGGCGATCTGCGGGTGGCAGTAGGTGCAGCCCGGAATCTTCAGCTTGTCCATCGGATGGGCGTCGAGGCCCTTGATCGCCTCAACACAGATGACGCCCTCGTGCTCGGCCTTGTGCGCGAGCATGGGTGGGCCTGCGACATCGCCGATTGCGTAGATGCCGTCGACACTTGTCCGACCAAGGCCGTCGGTGACGACACAACCGCGATCGGTTTTGACGCCAAGCTTCTCGAGGCCCAGACCTTCGATATTGCCGACGACACCAACGGCTGAGATGAGCTTTTCAGCCGTCACTGTCTCAGCCTTTCCGCCGACGTTGATGGTCGCAGTGATTTGGCCGCCGGACTTCTCGACGCCGCTGACCTTCGCCCCGGTCATAATCTTCATGCCCTGGGCTTCGAACCGCTTGCGGGCGAGCTTCGCGATCTCGGCATCCTCGACGGGGAGGATCTGGTCCATCAACTCAACGACCGTCACCTCGACGCCCATCGTCCGGTAGAAGGACGCGAACTCGATGCCGATCGCGCCTGAGCCCATCACGATGAGCGACTTCGGCATGGTCTTCGGCACCATGGCCTCGAAGTACGTCCAGATCGTCTCGCCGTCAGGCTCGATGCCCGGGATCACACGCGGGCGCGCGCCGGTCGCAACGATGATGTGCTTGGCCTGATACGTCCCCGCACCGAGCGTTCCCTTCGGCTTCGGATGGGCGGGCTGGACGGCCGGCTTTGCGGTCTCGCCGACAATGACCGAGCCCGGCTTTTCGACAAACGCCTCACCCCAGATCACATCGACCTTGTTCTTCTTCAGCAGATACTCGACGCCGCCATTGAGCTGACCCGAGACGCCGCGTGAGCGGTTGACGACGGCGTCGGTCTCGAACGTCATCTCGCCATTCAACTTCAGGCCGTAGTCCTTTGCGTTGTGGGCGTAGTGGTAGATCTCGGCGGATCGCAGCAGCGCCTTCGTCGGGATGCAACCCCAGTTGAGGCAGATGCCGCCCAGATGCTCGCGCTCGACGATCGCAGTCTTGAGCCCGAGTTGAGCTGCGCGAATGGCGGTCACGTAGCCGCCAGGGCCTGCACCGATAATCAGGACGTCGTACGCGCTCATGGGTTCGCCTCTCGTAGTCGTCTTCTGTGTGGCCTGGGCCAGCTTTCGTGGGTCGGCCGGGATCTGTTGCTAGAAACCTAGTCGTTGCGCGGGACCGGGCCAATGGTGCGTTGGCTGTCAGGTTGACGCCGCGCGTCGGTGCCGTGGCGTGCGCTCAGGACGGAGGGCGGTCGGCGTTAGGGGTTTTTGAGGCCGTGAGCGGGTAGTCTCAGATCCGCCCCACCCGTGAAACGCGCCAGAATGGACCATCGCGCCATGATCGAACCGCTCGCGCTGCCCGACGTGAAACTGATCTCGCCGAAGATCTTCCGGGATGAACGGGGGTTCTTTTCCGAGACCTATAATCAGCAGACGCTGGCCGAGCTGGGGGTTGCTGCGACCTTCGTGCAGGACAACCATTCGCTCTCACGCGCCGCCGGTGTCGTGCGGGGCCTGCATTACCAGCGCCCGCCCGTGGCGCAGGGCAAGCTCGTGCGCGTCATCCGCGGTGCGATCTTCGATGTGGCGGTCGACCTTCGCCGCTCATCGCCGACGTTCGGTCAGCATGTGACGGCAGAGCTCTCAGCTGAGAACTGGCAGCAGCTTTGGATTCCGCCGGGCTTTGCACACGCCTTTTGCACGATCCAGCCGGACACCGAGGTCGTCTACAAAGTCACGGCGCCCTACAGCCCGGACCATGAAGTAAGCTTGCGATTTGACGATCCGGCGCTCGGCATCGATTGGCCGTCACTGCCGGGCGGGGCAATCCTGTCTGACAAGGATCGCGACGCGCCTTTGCTCGCCGACCTCCCCGCCGACTTCGACTAGCCTTTAATGGAGCTGCGACAGGTGATTCAGGGCGTCCGCGCCGGTTCGCTTTCGAACAGCAACCGCGCGCAGACAAGCGCGAGCACAGCACCTGCGATCTGCGCCAAGATGAATACCGGCACGTCAAGCGGCCGAATGCCTGCGAACGTGTCGGTGAAACCGCGTGCGATCGTGACTGCGGGGTTCGCGAAACTTGTCGACGCCGTGAACCAGTAGGCCGACGTGATGTAGAGCCCGACGCCGCTCGCGACCGCATCGGGGCGATAACGAACGCAGCCGAGGATCGTCAGCAACAAGCCAAAGGCTGCGATGACTTCTGAGAACCACTGCGCACCGCCCGTCCGCGCCGTCTGCGAAAGCTGCATGGTCGTCACGTCGAACATCAGGTGGGCTGCGAGCGTGCCAGCCACGCCTCCACCGATCTGCGCGATGACGTAGCTGACCGCGAGGCCCGCTGCGAGATCGCCGCGCATCCACATCACGAGCGTGACGACGGGATTGAAGTGGGCGCCCGAAACGGGGCCGAAGATTGTGATCAGGACGACCAGGATCGCACCCGTTGCGATCGCATTGGCGAGCAGGGCCAGCGCCACGTTCCCACCCGCCAGGTTGACCGCCATGATGCCGGAGCCGACGACCGTTGTGACCAGTAATGCGGTGCCCAGCGCTTCGCAGCCGAGCTTGCGTCCCGTCTCCGTCATGCCCGTCCCGCCGTTGCGGCCGCCGTTTGCGGATAGGGATGGGCTTCAGCGACCTCGCGCAGGGCCGAGCGGATCGCAGCGTCGTCCATCTCCGTCGGCGACTTTGCAATGAAGTCCGCGACGCGCTTCGAGAACGTCTGAAACACTGCTTCGAACGCTGCGCGCGCTTCGGTCGGATCGGGAATGTGCGCTGGGTCCGGCACACCCCAGTGGACCGGCGTTGGTGCGCCTCTGATCAGGGGGCATGCTTCGTTAGCAGCGGAATCGCAAACGGTGATCACGACATCGATGGTCGGGCCGTCTTCGGCGGCAAACGCATTCCAGCTTTTTGAGCTGAAGCCCTCGGTCGGAAGATCGTGCTTTGCGAGCGTCTCAAGGGCGAGCGGATTAACCCGGCCCGTTGGATCAGCGCCGGCACTGAAACCCTGCACGCGGCCTTGTCCAAGCGCATTAAACAGCGCCTCGCCCAGAATGCTTCGCGCGGAATTGCCGGTGCAAACCACAAGCACGGTTAAAGGCTGATCCCGCACGATATTATCCCCCATGCCGGCCCGAGCGCCGATGATCACTCGGCGCGCGGAATACCGGCTTAGATCAACGGCGCAAACCTTTAAATTGGGGCCGGCGGTAAACGCGCGCGCGAGGCATCGTCCTTCTTGGAACCTCACTGTGCGAATTCATACAGCGCGGTCGTCACTTGGCTCGTCATTGAATTGTCACGTGCTTGGTGCGGGCGCGCGTTAATTAATTTTGCGCGTCGAACCCACCAACTAGGGCGCTCACATCGTGTGGCGCCCGCGTTTCAGATGGGTACGCCGTGTCGCCCGGCATGCCGTTTAGGCGGGGCAGGTTACGCGTAATTCAGTTCCTGCACCCTGAATTATCCGTCATAACGCGCCGTGCTGCGCTGCACATTCGCTCTTGCCGGAGCGCGAACGAGGCCCGCGCCCGGAGGTCTCCGCGCGCATCCGACACCGGGGCGGCAACCGTAACCGGCTTGGTCCTTGCCTGTCGCAAGGGGCCTGCACCGGCGTCGCGCCGACAGCAGTCGAACCGAGGATGATCGCCCGTGTCTCATGCCCATCGAACTGAACTGCGGTTGTGGCAGACGATAGGCGCCGCCCTCCTCAGCGCATTGCTCATCGGCCCTATCCTCGCGACCGCTGCCGTCGCGCAAGGCGGCCGGCCGGCCGCAGTCACTGTCGCACCGGCTGAAATGCGCGAGATCGTCGACACGCGGCGCGTCATCGCCCAGTTCATCGCGGCCCAGGAATCCGATGTGGCGGCCCGCATCCCGGGTGTGGTCTCAGAGGTCAATTTCCGGACTGGTGATCGCGTGCAGGCGGGGCAGGTCCTCGTCCGTCTCGACGCGAGCCTTATTCGGATCGAGCGCGAAATCGCATTGATGTCGGTCGAGGAGGCAAAGGCCGGCGTCTCTGTGATGCAGGCCTCCTTACGTCAGGCCCAGCAGGCGTTCCAGCGCCAGGCCGCCCTGCGAAACTCGCGCGCGTTTTCGAGAAGCCAGTTTGACGACACCCGGCAGGCGGCCGCCCGAGCGCGCGCTGAACTTGCCCGCGCGCGTGCTGCCCTGAAGACCGCGGAATCGTCCGTGCAGCGGATCGATTACCAACTGCAGCACGTCAACATCGTCGCGCCGTTTTCGGGCGCAGTCATTCAGCGGAACGCACAACCCGGCGCCTACGTCGCGACGGGCGCGGCGATTGCCAAGCTTCTCGACACCGAACAGCTCGAAGTCCTCGCCGACATTCCTGTCGAGATCGTCGGCGCGCTTACGACGGGTCGCGAGGTTTCGGGCCAATTGCGTGACGGCCGTGCAATCCGCGCGAAAGTGCGTGCGATGATCCCGGTCCAGGCGATCTCGACCCGGACGCGGCCCGTTCGTTTCACGCTCGTGAGCAACAACCTGACGGCGGGAGATCTTGCGCGCGGGGCTTCCATCACGCTCGACGTGCCCGTCAGCAAGCCGCGCAAAGCTCTGACCGTGCCGAAGGACGCGCTTGTTCAGGGCCAGCGCGGTTGGATGGTCTACGTCGCAGCCGATGGCAAAGCCGCCCCGCGACCTGTCGAGATAGGTCAGGCGGCGGGCGATCGCATCGAAGTCAAACGCGGCGTCGGGACTGGCGACCAAGTCGTCGTCCGCGGCAACGAACGGTTACGCCCAGGCCAGGCGATCCAGGCTCAGCCGGCGACGGCGGCTGGCGGGTCAGCATCGGCCGGCGACAAGAGCTGAGGACGAACCATGGACCTCATCAGGCTTTCGATCGAACGGCCGATCGCCGTCATCGCCGCAGTCTTGATGGCGGTCCTGTTCGGCGCGCTGGCGCTAACGCGGATCCCGATCCAGCTCATTCCCGATGTCCGCAAGCCCGTGATCCAGATCGAGACGATCTGGGCCGGTGCGGCGCCGGCTGAGATCGAGCGCGAGATCGTCAACCCACAGGAAGAAGAACTGAAAGGCCTCGAAGGCCTGAACGCCATGACGTCGACGTCGCAGACCGGGCGGGCGCGCATCCGCCTCGAGTTCGCGATCGGCACCAACATGGACCGCGCACTGCTGCTGGTCTCGAACCGGTTAGACCGCGTCGGCGACTATCCGGACGAAGCTGGTGAGCCGATCCTGAACACATCGGGCTCAGAGGACAATCCGATCGCATGGATCATCCTGAAGCGCGAGGCCGGCGTCACCAAGCCGATTGAGCAGTTTGGAGATTTTGCGACCGACGTTGTTAAAGAGCGGATCGAACGTGTTGAAGGCGTTGCACTCGTCAATGTCTTTGGCGGCGTCGAGCGCGAACTGCAGGTCGTCATCGAGCCGGAGCTGCTCGCGAAATATCGCCTCACGATCCCTGATCTCGTCAACGCGATGCGGCAGGCCAACATCTCGCTGTCAGCCGGCGATATCGACGAAGGCAAGCGCCGCTACGTCGTCCGCGCTGAGGGCGAGCTTAACACCGTCTCGGCGATCGAGGCCGTTGTCGTTCGCAGCGGCGCACGGGACGCGACCAACGAGACCGGCCGCGTTTTCGTGCGTGACGTCGCCCGCGTCGGCTTTGGCTACAAGGAACCCGTCGCGCGCATTCGCCATACCGGCGAGCCATCCATCGCCATCAACGCTGTGCGCGAACAGGGCGCCAACGTCATCGAGACGATGGCGGGCATCAAGCAGGCCCTCAGTGAACTCCGCGAAGGTCCTATCAAGCGCGAGCGGCTGACTCTCACGCAGGTCTACGACGAGACGATCTACATCGACGGCGCGATCGATCTGGTCCTGCAGAACATCTGGGTCGGCGGTGTGCTCGCCGCGATCATCCTGCTGCTGTTCCTCAGATCGCCCCGCGCGACGCTCATCATTTCGCTCGCAATTCCGGTCTCGATCATCGCGTCGTTTGTCGCGATGGCAGCGCTCGGTCGAAGCCTGAACGTCATCTCGCTCGCCGGCATCGCGTTCGCGGTCGGCATGGTCGTCGATGCGGCGATCGTCGTCCTCGAAAACATCTACAGACTGCGACAGCTCGGATATCCACCAGCGCGCGCCGCCTATGAGGGCGCGAGCCAGGTCTGGGGCGCGATCCTCGTCTCGGCGCTGACGACGGTGATGGTGTTCATCCCCATACTCGTCATGGAACTGGAGGCAGGCCAGCTCTTCCGGGATATTGCTGTGGCGATCTCGGTCTCCGTGATCTTGTCGCTTGTGGTCGCCGTCACGGTGATCCCGGCGCTTTCCAACCGGCTGCTCGGTGCCGGCAAATCGAAACTGACCGTGACCCGCCTGCCCGTCGTCGACCACTTCGGCCGCGCGTTCGCTTGGCTGGTGGCCGCCTACACCAAGCTCGTTGTGCGCTCGCGGATCGTTGGCATCACTGTCGTCGCGCTCATCACCGGCACGGCGGTCTGGGCGTCACTAACCTACCTGCCGAAGCTCGAGTATCTGCCGTCGGGAAATCGAAACCTCGTGTTCGGTGTTATTATTCCTCCACCCGGATACAATCTCGCGACGACCACCGACATCGCGCGCCGTGTCGAGACCGTGGCCCGCCCGCTCTGGGAGGCGCGCGCGACGGATGAGGATGCGGCATCGAAGCCGCCTGCGATGAGCCACTTCTTCTTCGTCGCCGTGCGCGGGACGACCTTCGTCGGCGGCGCATCACAAGATCCAAAGCGGGTGGGCGAACTCGTGCCTGTGCTCTCGCGGCCGATTTTCTCGGAGCCGGGCACCTTCGGGTTCATCTCGCAGCGCGGCTTGTTCGGGCGCGGCATTGGTGGCGGCAGAACCATCGATCTCAACATCTCAGGCGATCGGCTCGAGGACATCCTGAGCGTCGCCCAGCGCGCGGCCGGTGGTGTCGCCCAGCGCTTCTCGCGGCGAGAGGGCCACCAGTTCCGGCCGAGACCCGGCCTTGAACTCGGCGCGCCGGAGCTTCGCGTGATCCCCGATCGTGTGCGGCTTGCCGATGCCGGTGTCGATGCGCGAACGCTTGCCCAGACGATTGACGCTTACAATGACGGGTTGCGCGTCCAGGAGGTGACCGTCGGGTCCGAGCGGGTCGACCTGACCCTGAAGGGCCAGACCGGCGACGGTGTCTCGCGCCGGACGCAGGACGTCTCGGACTTCCCACTGGTCGCACCGAATGGGCAGATCATTCCAGTCTCCGCTCTGGCCGAGGTCGCGCTGACGGCCGGGCCTGTCGAGATCAGACACCTCGAACGGCGCCGCACGATCACGCTGCAGATCCGTCCCGCACCGCAGATGCCGCTCGAAACCGCGATTGATCTCATCCGCAGCGAGGTCATGGCGCCACTGCAAGCGGGCGACGGCCTGCCCCCGGGCGTGCGCATGTCGCTGACCGGTGCGGCAGACCAGCTCACGCAAACCTGGAATGCGCTTCAGACCAACCTGCTGATCGCGCTCGTTATCGTGTTTCTCGTGATGGCGGTGCTGTTCGAGAGCTTTGTGCTGCCCCTGATCATCCTGATCTCAGTTCCGGTTGCCGGGGCAGGCGGCGTCGCCGGATTGGCAGTCCTCAATATGTTTGAGCCGCAGTCGCTCGACATGCTGACGCTACTCGGGTTCGTCATTCTGATCGGGATCGTGGTGAACAACGCGATCCTGCTTGTGCACCAGAGCCTGCATCACCTGCGCATCGATCAGATGAGCGTCGAAGATGCGATCCGTGAAGCGACGCGCAACCGCGTGCGCCCTATTTTCATGAGCACCATCACCAGCGTCGTCGGTATGCTGCCGCTCGTCTTATTCCC
This sequence comes from Pseudomonadota bacterium, assembly GCA_039816475.1. Classification (GTDB taxonomy): domain Bacteria; phylum Pseudomonadota; class Alphaproteobacteria; order Rhizobiales; family Hyphomicrobiaceae; genus JBCBWG01. The sequence continues at coordinate 8,139 of JBCBXS010000026.1, forward strand.
GGGCGC
>JBCBXS010000026.1:8153-15060 GCA_039816475.1 Pseudomonadota bacterium
TGCTCCTTGTCCCGCCTCTCCTCCGCCTTGCGCTCAGCATCCCGGCGGTGTCCGACACCAGCGACGAGGGCAAAGCCGTGACACAAGAGAGCAAGACCCCGACCCGCGAGCCGATCGCCGAACCGGCCGAATAAGGGGCGACCGCCGCTGAGAGAGAGAACAGGACCGCTAAAGCAGCGGGTCTCCGGCAAACGCATCAATGGCGCATCCGACGTCCTGCGCCCGCAGGATCGTACAGACCTGATCGGCCTCCGTCCGCGACGCAATCGGTCCTGCGACGAGCTGATACGTCACGCCCGTCGGCCCGTCCGGCACTGTCCTGAAGCGCGGGTTCAGACCGCTCAGGATGCTGCCATGTCGCTCGCGGAGCACCCGCCAACTCAGGCGAAGCGATGAGATCGAGGGCGCGCTCGACAGGCGAAGCGCGACCCCATCCGCACCCTCATCCGTCTGCGCGGGCCGAACCGTCGGCGCGCCGAACGCAACCGGCGCTGTCGCGCGCTCTTCAGGTCGCGGTGGCGAAACGCGCGCGACGCTACCCGTAGAAATGTCAGAGGCCGTCGGTGTGCTGGCCAGGATTTCGCGCGGCACGCGCGGTGGCAGAGGCGGATATCGGTTTGGCTGTTCAATCTTCGGCGCGGAAACCTCTGTCGTCTGCACTGGCGGGGCGACCGGCGCACGGTCCTGCGGCTTCTCGGATGGCACCGCGCCCGCACTGCCATTCAGCGTCTGCACACCCGGCAGGCCACGTAAGGCCACCTGTCCGCCAGAGAGCGTTGCCGGATCAGGCACGCGGCCCGCACCCACTTCAACCGTGTTGGATGGACCGCTGTCTGCGTTAGCTGCCGGCTGCGCGCGCGTCGCTTTCATCGCTGCGAGGTCTTTGCGCAGCGACTGTGCCACGGCGCGCTCTTCGGTCAGCGTTGCGTCGAGATCCGTAATGCGACGCGCGAGAGCCGCGTTTTCCGAGCGCAGCAACTGGATCGTGCCGTCGCGTTCGGCGCTTGCGCGCTGGGCTTCGTTCGTCTGCTGCTGAAGGGCTGCGGGTGCCGGAGCAAACCGTTCACCAAGCTCCGCCCACGAGACCGCGGTCGCCAGATAGACAGCCGCGGTCACCCCGAGGAACGACCACGTCATCACATACATTCGCCAGCCAGCGGAAGACCGCCCGCGTTTCTGACCTCGTTCCGCCACTGTCACAGCACCCTCGGATTGGACTGAGGCACCTCCAACGCGGAACAAACAACGCAATCTCGATTCGTGTTGAGGACCACGAGACCGTGAGTGCCTATGTAGGTCAACGTAACGGCTTGAGCGCCCACCTGGAGGCTGTGGACATCGACTGACGTGCCATATCCGCCGGCCGGCTTGTTGCGAGTTGCAGATCGCGCTTAAAGCAAAGAGTGCCGCCCATTGCCGATGAAATAGGCAGGATCAGCCATCGCTCGGGTTTCAGGCACTGGCGTTGGCGGGCTTCGCCGAATCGGCATGGCTCCTGCTTTAATCGACGTGGCGGTCGGCTCGACCTAATGCCCCGGGACCATCTGAATCAGGATTTCGGACAGACCCATGACTGCACGTGAACGCGCCGTAGTGCTTGCCGCCGGTAAGGGCACGCGGATGAAGTCCGAGCTGCCGAAGGTGCTGCATCGCGTCGGCGGCCGAACGCTGGTCGCACACGTCCTGGCAATGCTCACCGAGGCCGGTGGGATCGAGACATGCGTTGTTGTCGGCCCTGAGGGCGAAGCCGTTGCATCCGAGGCCAAGGCGACCTCGCCCGACGTCACGACCGCCACGCAGATGAACCAGGCCGGCACGGCTGATGCTGTTCTCGCAGCTCGTGACTTCCTCGACGCGCACGACGACGGGATTGTCTACGTCCTGTTTGCCGACACCCCACTGGTGCGGCCGGAGACCATTGATGCGATGCGCGCGCGGACCGCGGCCGGCGCTCAGGTCGTCGTCCTCGGCTTCGCGCCGGATGATCCGACGGGCTACGGCCGCATCCTCACCACGGCTGACGGAGAAGTCACTGCGATCCGCGAACACCGGGACGCGACCGAAGACGAGCGCGCCGTCCGGCTTTGTAATTCCGGCGTCATGGCGTTCGCTGTTCCGGGCCTCTCGGCTTTGCTCTCCGAGATCGGCAACGACAACGCAAAGGGCGAATATTATCTCACCGATGCGATCGAGATCGCGCGCGCGAAAGGCTATCGCGTCGAAGTTGCGGTGACTGGCAGCGATGATGTGCTCGGCATCAATTCGCGGGCGCAACTGGCGGAGGCCGAGGCTGTTTTCCAGACGCGCGCGCGGGCCGCGGCGCTGGAGAGCGGTGTCACGATGATCGCGCCGGAGACGGTTTACTTTTCAGCCGACACCAAGCTCGGCCGCGATGTGACCCTTGAGCCGAACGTGTTCTTCGGTGCCGGGGTCACGATCGCCGATAACGTGACGGTCAAAGCGAACTGCCATCTCGAAGGCGCAACGATCGGCGATGGCGCGGTCATCGGACCGTTCGCGCGGCTCCGCCCCGGCGCCAATCTGTCTAACGACGTACGCATCGGAAACTTCGTTGAAGTGAAGAACGTCGAGATGGGCGCGGGTGCGAAGGCCAACCACCTCGCCTACCTCGGCGACGGCACGGTCGGCGATGCCGCAAACGTCGGCGCCGGGACGATCTTCTGCAATTACGATGGCTTCAATAAACACCGCACCGAAATCGGCGACGGCGCTTTCATCGGATCGAACTCAGCCCTCGTTGCGCCTGTCCGCATTGGCGAAGGCGCCTATGTCGGCTCCGGCAGCGTCATCACGAAATCGGTGCCAGACGGCGCGCTCGCCGTTGCGCGGGGCAGCCAGGACATTCGCGAGAACTGGGCGCAGCGATTTCGCGCGCGCATGAGTGCGAAAAAGAAGGCCGGCTAGCTCGACGGCTTCACCAATGCTGCCGAGCGACACAGCGGGCAACAGGGATTGAATTGCAACGGCGGAACGGACACCGCAAACCCGAACCGGGGACTGGGAAGAAGGGACACTGCCATGTGCGGGATCGTCGGAATTCTTGGCTCGAAACCGGTCGCGCTTGACCTCGTCGATGCGCTGCGCCGACTCGAGTATCGCGGCTACGACTCAGCCGGGATCGCCACCGTCGAAAACGGCCACCTCGACCGTCGTCGCGCTGAGGGTAAGCTTCGTAACCTCGAAGCGCGCCTCGCCGCTGAACCGCTGAACGGTCACGCCGGCATCGGTCACACGCGCTGGGCCACGCACGGACGTCCGAACGAGACGAACGCGCATCCGCACATGAGCGCGCGGGTCTCCGTCGTCCACAACGGCATTATCGAGAACTTTCGCGAGCTGAGGGACGAGCTGAAGGAGCTTGGCCATCGCTTCTCGACGGAGACCGATACCGAGACGGTCGTCCACCTCATCACGCACTATCTGGACACCGGTGCATCCCCGCGGGACGCACTGAAATCCGCACTCGATCGGATCGAAGGCGCCTTCGCGCTCGGCATTGTCATCGCCGGCGACGACAACCTTCTAATGGCCGCCCGGCGCGGCAGCCCGCTCGCCATCGGCCACGGCGACGATGAGATGTACATCGGCTCAGACGCTATCGCACTGGCGCCGTTCACGGACACGGTCACATATCTTGAGGATGGCGACTGGGCGGTTATCCGCCGGACAGGAGCCGAGATCTTCGATGAAGCCGGCACCGCGGTGACGCGCCCGCAGACCAAGTCGTCGGCCAATGCCCTGCTGGTCGACAAGGGCAATCACCGCCACTTCATGCTCAAGGAAATCCACGAGCAGCCGGAAGTCGTCAGTCACACGCTTTCGAACTACGTCGACATGGCCAACCGCACAGTCGACTTCCCCGATCTCGGGATCGATCTCAACGACATCTCGCGGGTGACAATCGCGGCTTGCGGCACGGCCTACTACGCGGGCCAGGTCGCCAAGTACTGGATTGAGACCTACGCGCGGCTGCCCGTTGAGATCGATGTCGCCTCCGAGATGCGTTACCGCGAAGCGCCGCTACCGGAGAACGGCCTCGCGATCTTCGTGTCGCAGTCCGGCGAGACGGCCGACACGCTCGCGTCGCTCAGATACTGCAAGGCGCAGGACCAGCGGATCGCGGCAATCGTCAACGTGCCGAGCTCGACGATCGCGCGCGAGGCTGACGCCGTTCTGCCGACGCTTGCAGGGCCGGAGATCGGCGTTGCCTCGACAAAGGCGTTCACCTGTCAGCTCACGACGCTTGCCTGCTTTGCAATTCATCTGGCGAAGGTGCGCGGCGAACTCTCCGCCGACCGCGAGAAGGAGCTTGTCCGGTCGCTGATCGCCCTGCCCCGCCACATCGCGGAGCTGCTGAAAGACGAGGAGAATTATGAGCGGCTCGCCGTTGATCTCGGCAAGGCGTCAGATGTCCTCTACCTCGGCCGCGGAACAAGCTTCCCGGTCGCGATGGAGGGCGCGCTTAAGCTTAAAGAGATCTCGTATATCCACGCCGAAGGGTATCCGGCCGGTGAACTGAAGCACGGGCCGATCGCGCTGATCGATGAAGACGTGCCGATCATCGTCCTCTGCCCACGCGATAAACTGTTCGAGAAGACGGTCTCGAACATGCAGGAGGTGGCAGCCCGCGGCGGCAAGCTGATCATGGTTTCAGATGAGCCGCCTGAAGCCGCCGGCTGCGCGATCGCCGAGCATATTGCGCTCCCGAAAACACACCCTTTCACGCTGCCGATCGCCATGGCGATCCCGATGCAGCTCATCGCCTACTACACCGCAGTTCACATGGGCACGGACGTCGACCAGCCGCGAAATCTGGCGAAATCTGTGACTGTGGAGTAACCCTTTGCGTCGCAGGCCGGCATGTTGCCTTCGCGCGGCCTCAGTGGTCTGGTCGATCGTATTGTTGAGTGGAAGACTGGTGCGCGTGTTTGCGATCGGGAGCGCCCCGATATGATGGCGTCGTTTCGATTTCTGGGGATGGCTGTGACAGCCGTCGGGCTTGGCGCGTTGGCGCTTTCCGGCGATGGGTCGTTGCATGACGCGCACGCTCAAACTGCAAAGGCCTCGACAAAGCGGCTGACGACAACGCAGGCGAAGAAAGCGCTCGCCGAGGGCAAGGCGGCACTGAAAGCCGGTCGCTCCGATCAGGCCGTCAGCAGTCTCGAGAAAGCCATTACCAGCAAGCGGCTGTCGTATCGCGATCTCGCGTCGGCGCTTTATCACCGCGGCCTCGCGAACCGGTCCCGCAAGCAGCCGGCGAAAGCCATCGAGGATCTGACGGCAGCCCTCTGGATCAAGAATGGCCTGACCGCTGACGAGCGTAAGGGCGCGATCGCCGCGCGGGCTGCAACCTACGAGCAGGCCGGCCTCTCCAATCAGGGCCAGTCCAATCCATCGGCCGTGCCGAAGGTTGCCGCGGCGCCCGCTCGACCCGCGCAACCCGCTGCTGCCCGGACGGCAACACCATCACGGGTGGCGACGGCGCAGCCGGCAAGACCATCCGCGCCTGCTCCGGCGCCCACAGCAAGCGCCAGCTCGCGATCAGCGTCGAATGCATCCCAAGGCTGGGCGACATCCACGCAATTGAGCGCGGCGCCAACGCCCGGCACTACCGCGCCAACCGTCGATCCGCTGAGCGATCTCGGACGCAACGTGTCCGGTTTTTTCAGCTCGCTCTTCTCAAACACGGGGGCCCCGAGCGAGACGACGACGGCTTCGATCTCGCGACCGTCGACGGGCGGTCAGCCGACGGCGGCGTCAGCATGGTCTTCGCAGACATCCGTTGCGCGCGCGCCGACCGGCCAGGCGACGTCGCGCGCGCGCACTCCGGCCAAACCATCAACGGTTCGTAAGGGCATTCGCGTCCAGGTCGCAGCCATGCGGCGTGAAGCTGACGCAAAGACGCTCGCGAGCCGCATCAACACGCGTTACGCGGAGGGCCTGCGCGGGACGACGGCGTCCGTCAGCGCGTCCCAGGTCGGCAACATGGGCAAACTCTATCGGGTGATCGTCGGGCCGTTCCGGTCTTCAGCCGACAGCCGCACCACCTGCGCCCAGCTCCAGAAAGACGGGCTCGACTGCCTCGTCATCCGATAATCCGATCGCGACCGCGCCTCTGTCGCATCAGCTGAAATCCGGCGGGAGATCCTAGTGTGCCGCCGGTTCCCTATACCGTCAGACGAACCGTTGCCCAAAAACCGCACAGCGGCTGCCGCGTGACGCATCACGCCGACAAGCCGGTGATATCCCCTGATCTCAGACGTACCCGTGTTGCTGATGCGGTGGGCGAACCTTAGACGCTGAACAACCGAAGTGCGGCGTATCGATTCGACTGAAGAGGTTTTCTGATGCGCCAACTCTCCATTTCTTTTGCCATTGTTGCCGGTGTCTCGCTTTCGCTCGGCGCGTGTGCTGCCAACACGCCCGATCTGACAACACAGGCGATCCCGACGAAGGTGGCTCAGCCGAAGTCGGACCCGGCGTGCACCGCGCTTGCAGCTCAGATCGCGCAGGTTGAACGCGAAGGCACTGTCGGCCGAGTTGAAAAGGCAGGCTCCGGCAACACGCGGCTGGTGCACATCAAGCGCGCATCACTTCTGAAGGTCGCTGAACTGAACAGGCTGAACAGCGAATACCGAACCAAGTGTTCCGCATCGCTGAGCGCGCCGAAAGCGACCCCAAGCGTTCCGGCATCGGCCGCCAACGGTGTCACGAGCACGGCTCAGGCTGCAGCCACACGGGCTGCGAACGCCAAGGTCGAGACGGCCAAGGCGCAAGCCACCGTAGCAGCGGCAAAGGTTGCCGCGAAGGCCACGCAGTAATCGCAGCGCGGTCCAACTGCGGGACCGCATGAAAATAAAAGGCCGGTGACGGAAGGCTTCGCTCC
>JBCBXS010000270.1:0-4026 GCA_039816475.1 Pseudomonadota bacterium
TTTGATGCTGCCCGCATTCACAATGCGTCAGCTTTTGGAAGCTGGCGTACACTTCGGTCACCAGGCACACCGCTGGAATCCGAAGATGGATTCCTACATCTACGGTGTCCGCAACAACATCCACATCGTTGACCTGACGCAGACGACGCCGTTGCTGCATCAGGCGCTGGTGAAAGTGTCCGACACGGTTGCCGGTGGCGGCCGCGTGCTGTTCGTCGGCACCAAGCGCCAGGCGTCAGAGGCAATCGCAAGCGCTGCCGAACGCTCCGCGCAGTACTTCATCAACCACCGCTGGCTCGGCGGAACGCTGACCAACTGGAAGACGATCTCACTGTCGATCCGCCGGTTGCGCCAGCTTGACGATCTGCTCACGGGCGAGGGCCTCGGTCGGACCAAGAAGGAGCTGCTCAACCTCACCCGCGAGCGCGACAAGCTCAACATGTCGCTCGGCGGGATCAAGGACATGGGCGGCACGCCGGATCTCCTGTTCGTCATCGACACCAACAAAGAGTCGATTGCGATCGCTGAGGCGAAGAAGCTGAAGATCCCGATCGTCGCCGTGGTCGATTCAAACTGCGATCCGGACGGCATCGATTTCCCGATCCCGGGCAACGACGACGCTGGCCGCGCGATCACGCTCTACTGCGATCTGATTGCACGCGCAGCCATCGACGGGCTTGAGCGCGGTCAGGCGCAGTCGGGTGTCGATATCGGTGCAGCGGAAATCCCGGTTGCCGAGGAACTGCCGGCGGAAGCTGCTGCCGCGCAGATCGGCATCGAGGGCCCGCGTGGCGAACCGGATGATCTCAAGATCATCGACGGTCTGGATGAGAAGATCGAGCAGCGGCTCTACGAGCTCGGCGTCTACCACTACTGGCAGATTGCCGACCTTTCGCCGGAGCAGGTGACAGCGCTGGACGGTCAGCTCGGCATTGGCGCCGACCAGACCGTTGGCAACTGGCAGGTCCAGGCGAAAGAATTGGCAGACAAAGCGGCGGCCTAGCGGCCACCCGTTGCGTTGACGGCTTGGCGAGAGCTGCGGTTCCCGCAATGTCCACGCTCATGTGGACGTTGCAGACCGGCGATCCGGACGGGCGATGCCTCAGCGCAACGAGGTTGGCGCGGCCATCGTGATTGTCGGACCTCGATTACAAAGCCGTCGCGCCAGACACGAACTAGCGGATGCAAAGAGAGCGGAAGCCATGAGCACGATTACAGCCGCAATGGTGAAGGACCTGCGCGAACAGACCGGCGCAGGCATGATGGATTGCAAGCAGGCGCTTGCCGAGAACGACGGTAACGTCGAAGCCGCCGTCGATTGGCTGCGCAAAAAGGGCCTCTCGAAGGCAGCAAAGAAGTCGGGCCGCGTAGCCGCTGAGGGTCTCGTTGCCGTCAAGAGTGAAGGGACGGCCGGCGCCGTCGTCGAGGTCAACTCTGAGACCGATTTCGTCGCCCGCAACGGGCAGTTCCAGGACATGGTCCGCGATATCGTCGGCGTTTCGTTGGACGCGAAGACCGGCGACGTCGACGCGGTGAAGTCTGCGACTTATCCGGGCCAGTCGAAGTCTGTCGAAGATCATCTCAAAGAGATGGTCGGCACGATCGGCGAGAACATGACGCTCCGCCGCGCCGATTTTCTCAGCGTCGATAAAGGCGTCGTCGCCAGCTACGTCCACAACAAGGTGGTCGATGGCGCTGGCCGCATCGGCGTGCTCGTCGGCCTCGAAAGCGAAGGTGACAAAGCGAAGCTCGAGGCGTTCGGCCGTCAGCTCGCGATGCACATCGCCGCGTTGAGCCCGCTCGCACTGACTGAAGAAGACCTGTCGCAGGACGTCATCGACAAAGAACGCGCAATTGTTCTTGAGCGCGAAAAGCAGGCCAACCCGGATCGCCCGGAGGAGCATCTCGTCAAGCGCGTCGACAAGATGATGGGCAAGGAGTTCTTCCAGCAGGTCATCCTGCTGCAGCAGAGCTTCGTGCTGAACCAGAAGCAGTCCGTTGAGCAGGCCGTGAAGGACGCTGAAAAAGACATCGGCGCGCCGACTAAGATCACCGGTTTCGTTCGCATGATGCTCGGCGAAGGCATCGAAAAAGAAGAAGGGGACTTCGCAGCCGAAGTCGCAGCCGCAGTGAAAGGCTGAGGCCGCACTCAACTGACCGACACCCGAAAGCCGGCTGCGCGTACCCCGCGCGGCCGGCTTTCTTCGTTGTGCGGCCTCATTAAACCGAGCGCCATTCCGGCTCAGTTGTCATCCGTGCGTGATCGTGCGAGACGCGTGCCCGGCCGCGAGGAGGGACCGATGAGCAACGCAAGTGGGTTTCGCTACAAGCGTTTGATGCTGAAGCTCTCGGGCGAAGCGCTTATGGGCGATAGCGGCTACGGCTTTGACGTGAACGTCGCCAAGCGATTGGCCGGCGACGTCAAGGAAGCCGTTGATGCGGGTGCACAAATTGCAGTGGTTGTCGGAGGTGGAAACATCTTCCGAGGGCTCGCCGGAGCCGCGACCGGCATGGACCGCGCGACCGCCGACTATATGGGCATGCTCGCGACTGTCATGAACGCGCTCGCGTTCGCCAATGTTCTCGAACAGGAAGGCGCGCCGTCTCGCGTCGTCTCAGCGATCCCGATGCCGACGGTCTGCGAAGCCTACGTGCGCCCGAAGGCCCTGCATCACATGAGCACCGGGCGCGTGGTGGTCTTCGCAGCCGGCACCGGAAACCCGTATTTCACGACGGACACGACAGCGGCCCTCCGCGCGATCGAGATGAACTGCGAAGCGGTCGCGAAGGCAACGCAGGTCGACGGTGTTTATTCCGCCGATCCGAAAACGAACGCGGACGCCGTCCGCTACGACAAGCTCACCTATTCCGACGTCCTTGGCCGGGACCTTCGGGTCATGGACGGGGCGGCGATCGCGCTTGCCCGTGATAACGATCTTCCGGTAGTTGTCTTTTCCATCAAAGAGCCGGGCAACCTCCTGCGCGTTCTGCGCGGCGAAGCCCACGCGACCGTCATCAGCGCCGCTGCCTAAGTTCTGACGGCTCGCCCGCGCGCCGGTTCCGGGCTCGAAGTTCTCAGAGGCATCAGGCGATGGCGGACCCCTTTAAAATCAGCGATCTCGAACGGCGCATGACGGGCGTCGTCGACAGCCTCAAAAGCGACTTCAGCGGTCTTCGGACAGGCCGCGCGAGCGCAAAGCTTCTCGATCCGATCCAGATCGACATGTACGGCCAGAAAATGCCGATCAATCAGGTCGGCACGGTTTCGGTGCCGGAGCCCCGCATGATCTCGGTGCAGGTCTGGGACAAGGCGGCTGTCTCCGCCGTCGACAAGGCGATCCGGGACTCAAACCTGGGGCTGAATCCGGTCGTCGATGGGCAGGTCCTTCGCCTGCCGATCCCGGAGCTGACCAAGGAGCGGCGGCAGGAGCTTGCAAAACTTGCTGCAAAATACGCCGAAACCGCCCGCGTTGCCGTCCGCAACGTCCGGCGCGATGGTAACGAGCAGTTGAAAAAGCTCGAGGCCGACAAGGACATGAGCCAGGACGAGAGTCGCGGCGAGCAGACCAAGGTGCAGGAACTCACCGATCGATATGTAAAGGAGATCGATCAGTTGCTCGCGGCAAAGGAAACTGAAATTAACACCGTATAGTGTGCTCGGATTGCTGATTCTCGAATGTCGGCCGGCAGCGTAGCCCCGGGCCGGACTCAGCGTGCGGAACGGACGCAACTTGGCCCAGACGATACGACAGCCTGACGCCGATCTGGCGCCCGACTGCCTTCCGCGGCACATCGCGATGATCATGGACGGGAACGGCCGTTGGGCCGAGGCCCGTGGTCTGCCTCGGGCGCTTGGACATCGCGCCGGCGTCGACGCCGTTCGCCGCACGATCCGCGCGACCGTCGCCCTCGGGATCCCGTATCTGACGCTCTACAGCTTCTCGACGGAGAACTGGGCGCGGCCTGCACGTGAGGTCGAAGACCTCATGGTGCTGATGAAGCGGTTCTTACTGCGCGATCTCGCAG
>JBCBXS010000271.1:0-4025 GCA_039816475.1 Pseudomonadota bacterium
AGCTGGGACGCCGCTTGTTCCAGCTCCTTTTTTGTCCCGCGCACCGAAGGCGCGGGCGCCACGCCATTCATCAAACTCCTGCCAGCCCATGGACCGCGCGGTCCCCGGTGTCGTTTAACGGCGCAGCAGAGGTGATGCGATGACGGATCGAAATCAGGTTTGGGCGGGTATGATTGCCGCGAGCGTAGCTGCTTTTGCGGTGACGGGCCCTGCGGATGCGCAGCAGAGGGCTCAGCCATTGCCGATACAAAAGTCGGCAGCGCTTAATGCTCCGGCGAAGCCTGCGGCATCAGCCACGTCGAAGCCAAAGACCGTTCGTAAGGCGAAGGCCGGCGATATCCGCATCCCGCCGATCCGCCGTGTGCGACCGACCATGCCACCAAAGCCGGCAGCGCTGCGGAAGTGGCTCTCTAAACTTTAAAGCCAGCGCATCGCGTTCGGCCCGCCGTCAAAGCCAGTCGAAGCTGCCGTGCCGGCAGATCATAACCTTGTCCTGCGGCACGATCTGGACCGGGATGTCGTCTTCCGCGATCGGCGTGATGAGCCCGCGCACGACACGACTGACACCACCATGCGAGACGACGACCGTGTCGCGCGTCACGCTCTGGAGCCAGTCGCGCACCCGCTCTGTCAGATCGCGATAGCTCTCGCCGTTCTCCGGACGCCAGCCAAACTTGTTGTCCCGACGCTCCTGAAACGCGTCCGGGTCGCCGCGCTTCAGCTCGTCGAGATAGGCACCTTCCCAGGTGCCGTATTTGATTTCCATGAGACGCGGATCCGTCTCGTAGGCGCCAGGCGAGAGGCCCGCGGCGTCGCGGACAATCTCCATGGTCTCGCGGGTGCGCGACAGCGGGCTTGCCACGTAATCGAGCGCGCTGAGGGTCTCCGGGCTGAGCGTTCCTCGCAGCACTTCGCCGTTGCGCCGCGCCTGACTCCGGCCAAGATCGTTGATCGGAATATCGATCTGGCCCTGCAATCGCCGCGCGCGGTTCCAGTCGGTTTCGCCGTGACGGACGAAGTAGAGCGTCACTCCCGATTGCAGAACCTGCGGCGTGCTCATTCAGTGTCCATCGCAAGCACGAGCTTGCCCTGGTTTCCGCCTGAAAAGAGAAGGTTGGCGGTCTCGGTAAAGGCATCGACGCCACCGGTCCGCACGTCTTCGCGGATGATGAGACGCCCGTCCGCGTGCCAGGCGCCGAGTTCGGTGATCGCCTCGCCAATGCGGTCGGCCCAGTCGAACACGATCAAGCCGCGCACGCGCAGGCGCTGGGTGAGGATCACGCGCAGATTAGCGAGCGGGGGCTGCGGTTCGGTCGCGGTGTAGGCGGAAATGAGCCCGCAAAGTGCGACACGGCCGAAGGTGTTCATCTGGCCGAGGACGGCATCGAAGATCGGCCCGCCGACGTTTTCGAAGTTGACGTCGATGCCGTCGGGGCAGGCAGCCCTCAACGCGTCTGCGATATCGCCGGATTTGTAGTCGACGGCGGCATCGAAGCCGAGCGTATCCGTCAGGTAACCGCACTTCTCAGGCCCGCCCGCAATCCCGACGACGCGGCAGCCCTTGATCTTCGCAATCTGGCCGACGACCGAACCGACAGCGCCGGACGCTGCAGAAACCACAACGGTGTCGCCTGCCTTTGGTTGCCCGACCTCGAGGAGGCCGAAGTAAGCCGTCCAGCCGGGCATTCCGAGACCGCCAACCCATCGTTCGAGCGGGGCTTGGGAGGTATCGACTTTGACGACGCGCTCGCCGTTGCTGATTGCGTGGGTCTGGACGCCGAAAAGGCCCTGGACCGTGTCGCCTTCGTTGTATTCGGGATGGCGCGAGGCCTCGATTGTGCCGGAGGCGAACGCGCGCATGACCTCGCCGATGCCGACCGGCGGCACATACGATTTCCCGTCATTGACCCAACCGCGCATTGCAGGATCGAGCGACACGTAGTCCGTGCGGACGCGGAACTCGCCGTCGGCGGGCTCTGCGATCTCAGTTTCTGCCACCTCGAAGGTCTCGGGCAGGAACGGCCCCGGCGGCGGACGTTTGGCAAGCAGAACTTGGCGGTTCATCGACGGCTCCTGGTCTGTTGCTCGGTCGGGCGCGAGGCAGCGGCCGGGACGTTGTCGATCAGACGACCGAGATATCCGGCGCTTCTTCGTTCTTCATGCCCTGGACATGATAACCGCTGTCGACGTGATGGACCTCGCCGGTCACACCGTTTGAGAGATCCGAGAGCAGGTACACGCCCGCTCCGCCGACGTCTTCGATCGACACGGTTCGCCTGAGCGCGGAGTTGTATTCATTCCATTTCAGGATGTAGCGAAAGTCGGCGATGCCGGAGGCGGCCAACGTCTTGATCGGGCCGGCCGAGATTGCATTTACGCGGATGCCGTCCTTACCCAGATCGGCTGCGAGATAGCGGACGCTTGCCTCGAGGGCTGCCTTCGCGACGCCCATGACGTTGTAATGCGGCATAACCTTCTCGGCGCCGTAATACGTCAGTGTCAGGAGTGACCCGCCGGGCTGCATCAGCTTCTCGGCCCGCTTTGCGAGCGCCGTGAAGGAATAGCACGAGATCAGCATCGTCCGCGTGAAGTTCTCTTCGCTCGTGTCGACGTAGCGGCCGTCGAGCTCTGACTTGTCGGAAAACGCGATCGCGTGGACCAGGAAATCGAGCTTGCCCCACTGCGACTGCAGGGTCGCGAACAGCTCATCGATCGAGGCCGTGTCCGTGACGTCACACGGCAGGACGAGGGCGCTGCCGAGGTCTTTGGCCAGGGGCTCGACGCGCTTCTTCAGGGCATCGCCCTGGTAGGTCAGTGCCAAATCAGCGCCCTGGTTGGCGGCTGCCTTCGCGATGCCCCAAGCGATCGAACGGTTGTTCGCGACGCCCATGATCAGGCCGCGCTTACCCGCCATGAGGTTGCCCTTTGCAGGCGTCTGCCCGTCCGCTTCCGTGCTCATGCGACCCGTACCGTCCGTCTTTTGCGACGCGGCGGAATTTACACGAAAGGTGAAGGCGGTCCACACCGACGGGCGGGGATAAGCGGCAGATTACGGCCTTGGGCTTGGGCCCGGTTCAACTTGGCAGGGACGCCTTGATCGTCAGCCGTCGAACGACCAGCGACCGTCGGTGCCGCGGCAGGCGACGGTCTTCATCGTCTTGGTCTGCGGGCCGTACATGAGCGTGACGCGGAGGCGGCGGCAGACGGCCTCGGCCGGGCCGTAGAACGAGGCTTCGGCGCGGATGAGCCCGCTGAGGCGCCCGTGCTGGCGGTGCCAGAGGTAGCTGCTGCCATCGCCGACCTCGTCAAGCACGAGTTGGATGGCCTCCAGCGTTGCAAGGCGGTCGGCGGAGGAGAGTTTCGGCGCCGCAAAGCCGAGAACCGTACCGCGCAGGGGATTATCGTCGATGCCGGCCCGTTCCGCCCCTTGGCTCTCGATCGGGGCTTTCGTGCCGCGCATACGCGCATCATCGGCGAGGGCTGGCGACAGGCCAATTCCGAGGCTCACGAATATGCAGGCGAGAGCTGCAAAACCGTGGGTGGTCGGCTTGCGGGGGCATCGCGTTAAGGCCATGGACGGAACTCTGGGACGCTGAAACTTCGGCCGGCAGCCGAACAGGCTGCGTGCGCGCAGGACACGCGCTTGAACGATTTGACGGTCGGCCATCAGGGTTAATGAAGCGTCAACGGACGATGGCCGGGTTGGCCGCGTCGGACGGAACAGGAATGCGCGATGTCGCAATTGACGACGGGCCCGGATCACGCCGAGCCGCAAGATGCCGGTGACTTTCTCTCGGCGACCGAGCCGTTCGAGCTGTTCCGCGCGTGGTATTCCGATGCCGAGGCGCACGAGATCAACGATCCGAACGCGATGGCGGTCGCGACGGTCGATCCGCACGGCATGCCGAATGTTCGGATCACGCTGCTGAAAGGTCTTGATGATGCCGATCGCGGTCACGACCGCGGGTTCGTTTTCTATACGAACTTCGAAGGCACCAAGGGCCGCGAGATCCTGGCGAGCCAAC
>JBCBXS010000272.1:0-4020 GCA_039816475.1 Pseudomonadota bacterium
CGTCGCGGACTGAGCCGCAGCAGGAGATGCGTGGGCCGCCGCCAGCAGAACGGGAAGCGTCACGAATATCAGGCTTGCGAGGACAGCGCACGGCTTCGACATCGCTATCAGGCTCTCGGGCTGGGGTCGGTTCTTACGGCGAACATACCACCGCCTCGCAGGCGGTGGCAGCCCTTCCCCGCCGTTGTCCCGGTCTTCAGCGCGGCGTCCGTGCCGCTTCCGCCACCTTCAGGACAACGCGCCGGTTCTGGGCCCGGCATGCGGGCGTCTTGCAGAGCGCAATCGGCTGGGTTTTGCCGAACGAGACGACGCGGATACGGGTTTCGACAATGCCATTCGCGATCAGGTATCGCTTAATCGCAGAACCCCGCGCATTCGCCATGCGCGTGTTGTCGGCCCCCACGCCTGGCTCATCAGCGTGCGCTTCAATCGTGACGAAGACGTCGGGGCGGTCCTTCAACCAGCCGATCTGAGCCGCGAGCAGCGCCTGACCGCGCTGACCGAGCGCTGAACTGAAAGCTGCGAAGAACACGCGATCACCGATCTCAGTGCGGAAGCTGTCCTGCAGGCTCCGGCGGGGCAGGATCATGGTCGCCCAGCCCGTCCCGGTGCCGTTTTCGGCTTCCGCGAGACCGACGCTCGGCGTGCGCGTGATCCATCCCCGCGTTGCGCTCTGGCCGGCGCCCGGAGGACCGCCGAGCCGCGAACGGGTCTGCGCCATCAACGCACGATGGGCGCGGGCTTCGGCGATCGCGCGATTGGCTTCGCGCGCAGCGGTAGTGCCGGGGAAGCGGGAGATAATCGCGGACCAGAGGCTCTCGGCAACCGACCATTCGCGGGCGGCGGCGTATCCACGCGCATCCTTCAGCATCTGCGAAGCAACGACGTTTGAGCTGCCCTCGCGCGCCAATGACGGCGCGGCGGTCAGGCAAACGCCCGTTGCGAAAACGCAGGCTGCAACGGCCGCTGCACAAAGGCGGTCGAGTGCACGCATGTTGAAAGCCCCCTCGGCTCTACGCGGATCCCCTCATCCGCGCGATGAGGGATAATCCGGCAACACTTAGGCGAAATTACGGATCCTGCCATCGAAAAGCTGGACCGTATCCACAATGCCAAGAGGGAGGAGAACGGCTGAACCGTACATGAATGCTCAGTTCTGAGCAGAATTGCCGTTGGGAGTCAGTTGGTTAGAACGGCGGTCCCGAGAGGGGGCGTCGAGAGAGCAGTTCTCGATTCGAAATAAGGCACAGACGCCGCGCACGCGGATCTCCATGACCGACGCACAGTCGCGCCGACGGCCACGGGTCGCACGTCAATTGCCAACACTGCAGGGCTGCAAGCGCACCCGCGTTGGCCCCAACCGCGTCACGTCAGCTCGCCGCGCGGTTGTTCAAGACTGTCTGTGCGCGTCGGTTCTGCGACCAGCATGAGATGTCGTTGCAGACCGCGACCGGACGCTCCTTACCGAACGAAATCGTGCGGATCCGGCGCGGATCAACGCCGCTGCGAGACAGGAATGCCTTCACGGCCTGAGCGCGGCGTTCGCCCAGCGCGATGTTGTATTCGCGAGTGCCCCGCTCGTCGGCGTGGCCCTCGATCGTGATCGTGAAGCGGGCGTACTGGTTCAGCCACCGCGCCTGCGCCTGCAGCGTTTGCTCGGCTTCCGGCGTCAGGTCGGTGCTGTCCGTCGTGAAGTAGACGAGGTCGCCAACGTTTTGCGCGAAGTCGCGGCGCGAGCCCGGCGTGGCTGGCCCGCGGCCATCAACGCCGTTGCGGCCAGCTGAGAGATTTGCGGCGCCGGGGCCGTTCGATGAGTTCTGTGAGCAGCCTGCGAGCCCAAGCATGAAGACGGTCATCAGGACCGCGATCGCCTTTGGCGAATTGCTGAGTGTAGTGCCCATGGTTCAGCCTTTCCTGCAGCTCGCCCGCTCAGGCGCTGTGCTGCTCCGCCGTTTGCTCTGAAGACCCGTCTGAGCCGTCGCTAAAGGACGGATCGCTCCGAATTGTGACGCTCCCGCAATGATATTGCGGCCACGTCTTTCCCTCCATCACGGCGGTGAAGTTCTCCACCGGCGCATCAACAACACGCTTGTGCTCAGACGCGAGGCAATCGCTTGCCGGAAAAGGCGAAAGGCCGCCGTCGTTGCAGACAGCGGCCTCTCAAAAGAGCGAGCCCGGAGAACCGGGCCCCAAAACCGTTAGCAGGATGCTTTAGTTAGCAACCTGACCAGCAACCGGCGCACCGACTTTCATCGGCGTGTGATGCACTTCCTTGCGGCATGCGCCGAGTGCGACAGCGGCGACAACCGTCGCCAGGATGACAGCGCTTTTCATCGTAGTCTCTCCTAGTTCAGTCCTGTTGGCTTGCCTAGCGGCGAACCGAGCCCCCGAAAGGTCCACACGGCCACATCCCCACGATGGCTTAACCATCAACCCGGCTACCGACGGGTGAGTTGCAGATCAAGGAATGTCCCCAATCGGCAACGGCTTTGCCCAGTGACGATGCTCAAATGCCACGCGAACTTCGGGTGTCCGGCGTCTCCGCTCGACACATCGCGCGCGATTCCACGCGGGAACAGGAGGACATGCGCGCCCCGAGTATGCGCAGCGATTCGGGTTAATCGAAACCGAACACGAGGGGCGCGGCGCCGATCCGCACCGCAAAGTGGCCGCTACGGGCGCGCTCATCACCGGTGACGTTAGCTGAGCAGCGGCGACCAGGCCGGATCTGAGGCGAAGGACGGTGTCTGCACCTGCCGCTCGTTGTAGCCCGTCAGATCGACCGTGTAGATCTTGGGCCCGCCGCGCGCGCCGGGGCTCTCTCGGAAGAACATCAGCACCCGGCCGTTTGGCGCCCAGGTGGGTCCCTCGTTGTGGAAGCCTTCGGTCAGGATGCGCTCGCCACTGCCATCCGGGCGCATCACGCCGATGAGGAAGCGGCCGGCGTACTGCTTGGTGAACGCAATGTAGTCGCCGCGCGGTGACCAGACCGGTGTCGAATAGCGCCCTTCGCCATAGCTGATCCGGCGCGCACCGCCGCCATTGGTCGACATCACAAACAACTGCTGGTTGCCGGTCCGATCGGATTCGAACACCAGATTTCGACCGTCCGGCGCGTAACAGGGCCCGGTATCGATGCTGCTGCCCTGCGTCAGGCCGCGCAACTCGCGCGAGCCGAGGTCCATCTCGGCGAGGTTCGCAGCGCTGCCCTGTTGAAGGCTCATGACGATCCGCTGGCCGTTCGGCGAGAACCGCGGAGCAAACGTCATGTTCGGGAAGTTGCCGACCGTGCGCCGTTCGCCGGAGCGCAGATCCATCAACACGACGCGCGGCCTCCCGCCGGTATACGACATGTACGTGATCTGCTGCTGCGTTGGGCTGAACCGCGGCGTCAGCACCAGGCCGCGCCCCTTGGACAGCAGCCGGACGTTAAAGCCGTCCTGATCCATGATCGCGAGCCGCTTGAGGCGTTTCCGCTTCGATCCGGTCTCGTCGATGAAGACGATGCGCGTGTCGAAGTACCCGCGCTCGAGCGTCAGCTTTTCGTAGATCTGGTCGGCGACCATATGGGCGATCCGCCGCCAGCTTCGGATGCCGGTGCCAAGCTCCTGACCTGTCAGCGGTTTGCCGAGGACGACGTCCCAGAGCCGGAAGCGGGCGTCCACGCGATCGCCGGACCGGCGCACCTCACCGACGACAAGCGCTTCCGCGCCAACGGCGCGCCAGTCGGCAAAGCGCGGCGCAGTATCAAGGCTCGAGATGCGCTCGATGAAGGCGGACTTGTCGATCGGGCGAAACAGGCCGGACCGCTCAAGATCGGCCGCCACCACTTCTGCAATCTGCCGTGAGAGCTGCGGATCGCCGCCGAGGAACGCCGGGATCGCAATTGGACGCGGGCGCAGGTTCGCTTCGTCGATCCGGACACGGGTTTGCGCCGAGGCTGACAACAGCGGCACGGACAGGGCGCTGGCGGTGGCTGCGACCGAGGCTCCGCCGGTCAGAAGCATGCGACGGGACAGG
>JBCBXS010000273.1:0-4015 GCA_039816475.1 Pseudomonadota bacterium
GAGAACGACGCCGAGATCGCCGAGGTCGCGCGCCGTTTCCCTGACGCCCGCGATTACACCGACGTTTACGATCGCTCGGGGTTGCTCTGCGAGAGGACGCTGCTCGCGCACTGCCTGCATCTGAGCGATCGCGAGTGTGCCGTTCTTTCGGAACGAGGGTCCGTCGCGGTTGCCTGTCCGACCTCGAACCTGTTTCTCGGCAGCGGCCTCTTCGATGCTATGCGTCTGGCGAAACACGGGATCCGTCAGGCGCTCGCGACCGACATCGGCGGCGGCACCAGCTATTCGATGCTTCGCACGCTCGATGAGATGTTCAAGGTAAGCCAGCTTCGCGGCACGGTGACCCCGCCCCTTCATGGGTTCTGCCAGGCGACGCTCGGGAACGCTATGGCGATGGGGCGCGACGGCGAAATCGGCAGCCTCACGCGTGGCCACTACGCCGATGTCATCGCGCTGGACGCCGCCGCGACGCCGGCCATGGCGCTTCGTATGGAGCGGGCCGAAAGCCTCGAAGAGGAATTGATGGTGCTGCAGACGATGGGCGACGATCGCTCGGTCGTCGCCACATACGTCGCGGGAAAGCAGGTCGCAGGCCGCGCCGCAGCGCGCGGGTCGAGTTGAGCGGGCCTACAAACTCGCTGTGATGCCGCCGTCGACATAGAGGGTGTGGCCATTGACGAAACTCGACGCTTCGCCGCTCAGAAACACGCAGGCGCCGACCAGCTCCTCGACCTTTCCCCAGCGACCGGCGGGTGTGCGTTTTGCGAGCCAGGCTGAAAACTCAGGATCGTCCACGAGGGCCTGGTTGAGCGGCGTCTCGAAGTAGCCCGGCGCCAGCGCGTTGACCTGCAACCCGTACTGCGCCCAGTCGGTTGCCATGCCCTTGGTGAGGTTGCCGACGGCACCTTTCGAGGCGGTGTAGGGCGCGATGCCGGGCCGCGCGAGCGACGTCTGCACCGAGGCGATGTTGATGATCTTGCCGCGGCCCCGCGCGATCATCTTCCGGGCGACGATCTGGCCGACGGTGAATACCGACGTCACGTTTGTCCGCATCAGCGTGTCGAAGCGTTCCGGATCGAAGTCTTCAAGCGGCGTGCGGTGCTGCATGCCGGCATTGTTGACGAGGACATCGATGGCAGCCGTCGCATCGTCGAAGCCCGCGATCGCGCTTTCGACCGCCTCGCGATCCGTCGCATCGAAGACAAGTTCGTGGACGGTCGCCCCTTCGCCGCGTAAGCGCTCGGCCGCCGACGACAGCTTCGCCGCATCACGTCCGTTCAGGACGATGGCGGCGCCCGCGCCGGCAAGACCTCGCGCAAGTGCATAACCGATCCCCTGCGATGAGCCGGTAATGAGCGCGGTGCGCCCTGAAAGGTCGAAGAGGGCAGGGGTGTCGGGCATTGCGATCAACTTGGCTGGCTGCGATACAGCGCTCCAGTGCACGGAACGCACGCCGATTGCAACTGAAGGACATCGCCATGCGCGCCCTCGTGCTGCACGCGCCGGAAGACTTACGAATTGAACAGCGCGCGGCCGACGCGCCGGGGGCTGGCGAAGTGCAGGTCCGCGTTGCGACGGGCGGCATCTGCGGGTCGGATCTTCACTACTTCCAACACGGCGGCTTCGGTGTCGTGCGGCTGCGCGAGCCGATGATCCTCGGCCATGAAGTGTCTGGTCATGTGGTCGCCTGTGGTGACGGCGTCGATGATCTGGCCGAGGGTCAACTCGTCGGTATCTCACCGTCGCGGCCGTGCGGCGTCTGTGAGTTCTGTCAAGCAGGCGCACAGAACCACTGTCTCAACATGCAGTTTTACGGTTCGGCGATGCCGTTCCCGCACATTCAGGGCGCGTTCCGCGACGTCCTGACAGTGCGTCGCAGTCAGTGCGTTCCGGCCGACGGTCTGACGCCGGGCGCCGCTGCGTTGGCCGAACCGCTGAGCGTCGTGCTTCACGGTGCGGCACAGGCGGGCGATCTGCTCGGGCGCCGCGTGCTGGTCACCGGTTCGGGTCCGATTGGCGTGCTGGCTGTTATGGTCGCGCGGGCCGGTGGTGCGCGTGAGATCGTGGCCACCGACCTCAATTCCGCGCCACTTGCTTTTGCCGAACAGCAAGGGGCTGATCGCGCGATCAACGTGGCAGACGCGGAAGACGCGCTCGCCGCGTACGCGTCCGGCAAGGGCACGTTCGATGTGCACTTTGAGTGCTCCGGCGCCGCAGCGGCATTGCATGCCGGGCTCGAATGCGTGCGCCCGCGCGGGACGATCGTCCAGCTTGGGCTCGGCGGCGACATGCAGGTGCCGATGCTGCGCCTCACGTCAAAGGAGATTTCGCTGAAGGGTTCATTCCGCTTCCACCACGAGTACGCGACCGCGATCCAGCTCATGCAATCGGGCCGGATCGATGTGACCCCGCTGATTACTCAGACGGAGCCGGTCGAGAACGCCGTTTCAGCGTTCCGGATTGCAGGCGACCGATCGCAGGCGATGAAAGCGCAGATCGCGTTCTCGTGAAACGCGACAGCAGGCGGCGATCTTGCATAATTTACGAGTTTGCAGAATTTCCGGTAAAGCGTGAGCGTTCGGGGCAACTAGCGGATCGACCGCCTGCCACCCAGCCGGAGCTATACGCCAGCCGTTATGTTCGAGGCCCTCGCGCGCGCCATTGACCTCGTCGCCTCATGGGACGCCGATCTGATCGAGATCGTCGGGCTGTCGCTGTACGTCTCGTTCGCAGCGCTTGGCCTCGCGTGCCTCATCGGACTGCCGCTCGGCGCGTTGCTCGCGACGACGCGCTTTCCAGGGCGCCAGACAGCAATTGTTGTCATCAACGCGCTGATGGGTTTGCCGCCTGTCGTCGTCGGCTTGATCGTCTATCTCTATCTGTCGCGGTCGGGCCCGCTCGGCTTCCTAGGGCTGCTCTATTCGCCAACCGCGATGATCATCGCGCAGACGCTTCTAATCACGCCGATCATCGCGGCTCTTTCCCGCCAGATCATCGAAGACATGCACGGCGAATATGCCGAGCAGTTTGCGTCTCTTCGCGTGCCGGCCCGAACGCAGGCTTTGGCCCTGATGTTCGACGCGCGTTTCGCTTTGGTGACCGTGGCGCTTGCAGGCTTCGGCCGCGCGATCGCAGAAGTTGGCGCGGTCATGATCGTCGGCGGCAACATCGATCATGTCACGCGCGTGATGACGACGGCGATCGCACTCGAAACGTCGAAGGGCGATCTGCCACTCGCGCTTGCACTCGGCATGATCCTGCTTGCAATCGCGGTCGGCGTGAACGCGCTAGCCGCCAGCGTCCGCTTGCGGGCAGAGAGGTTCGCCTATGCTTGATCATCCGGTCTCGGAACGGACGCCCATCGAGCGCGAAGCGCTGGACGAATGCGTGGGCCAATGCGCGAACGCTGCGATCGTGGAGGCACACGGCCTGAGCTTCACGCCTGAAGGCGCGCAGTGCCTGCGGAACGTTGATCTCGCAATCTCGGGGGGCGGGACGACGGTGATCCTCGGGCCGAACGGTGCGGGTAAAAGCGTGCTGCTCCGCTTGCTGCACGGTCTGCTACAACCAACGTCCGGTGTCGTTGTGTGGCCCAGGCCGAAGCGCCAGGCGATGGTCTTCCAGAAGCCCGTTCTGCTGCGGCGGTCCGTCGAAGCTAATGTCGCGTTCGCCGCCGATCTCGATCGTAAGCTCTCGACGGGTGAACGCCGCGACCGCGTGTCGGCTGCGCTGGCGACGGTCGAGCTGAGCCACAAGTCGCGGCAGGCAGCGCGATCGCTCTCGGGCGGCGAACAGCAGCGGCTCGCGCTGGCGCGTGCCCTCATCACGAGCCCGGACGTCCTGTTCCTCGACGAGGCGACCGCAAGCCTCGATCCGGCGGCAACCGCTTCAATCGAGCGGATCGTCTCGGATGTGGCGGCGTCCGGTACGAAGATCATCGCGATCACGCACGACCTAGGCCAGGCGCGGCGTCTCGGCGATACCATCGTGATGATGGCCGGCGGTCGTGTCGTGT
>JBCBXS010000274.1:0-3965 GCA_039816475.1 Pseudomonadota bacterium
GACAGCTTGCGTCTGGCAGGCGAAGAATTGCGGCTCGTCGGGATCGACGCGCCGGAAGGGCGGCAGACCTGTCAGAGGTCTGGGCAACGCTGGCGCTGCGGCGAAGCGGCCGCCCAGAAGCTGCGCAGGCTCGTTGCCAGCCGCGATCTCTCATGTCAGGCGGAAAAGCGCGATCAACACAAGCGGCTGCTCGCGACCTGCCGAGCGAATGGCCGGAACGTCAATCGCGAGATGGTGGCAACCGGGATGGCGGTCGCTTTCGGCAAACGTTATCGGCGCGAAGAGGCGGACGCGAAGCGGCGAAGGTCAGGCCTTTGGGCAAGTGAGTTTCAACGCCCTCAGCAATGGCGCCGCCAGAATATGTAACCCGGCGTCGGTTAAGCCGTACGGCCCGGCGGCCTTCGGTCTTGTGAACCGAGTAACAGCATGCGCGCCGGTGTCTCGGTCGGGAAGGGTTTGAATGGAGCTCCGGGTTCTGGGTTGCGGCGATGCCTTTGGGTCAGGCGGACGGCTGCAGACGTCTTACCTTGTCGAAGGTGCGCCCAATGGCGATGCGTTCCTTCTCGACTGCGGGGCGACGACGATGATCGCCTTGACAAAGGCTGACATCGACCCGAACGCGATTTCGACGATCTACATCTCGCATCTGCATGGCGACCACTTCTCCGGCCTCGTCTGGTTCTTCCTGCACGCGCAGCATCGCGCGCAGCGGTCAAAACCGTTGACCGTCATCGGTCCCGAAGGCGTTCGCGATCGCGTTTTGCAGACCGCCGAGCTTTTATTCCCCGGAATGACGGAAACGGCGTTTCGCTTCGACCTGGAATTCGTGGAGTTTGGTCTTGGAAGCGCTGGCACGCATCGAGACATCGCACTGACGACGTTCGAGGCGTTGCATCCCTCAGGTGCACTGTCGGCGATGTTGCGGTTTCAGATCGGCGAGAAGGTGCTTTCGTTCTCGGGCGATACGGAATGGCGCGATGATCTGCTTAGCTGCGCCAAAGATGCCGATCTTTTCATCTGCGAATGCTATGCGCTGCAAGCCGGCGTTCGCTATCACCTCGATTGGGAGACGCTGTCGGCCCGCTTCAATGACATCACGGCGCGAAAGATCGTTCTGACGCATATGAATGGCGCGATGCTCGCGGCTTCCAAGACCCTTTCACATCCGCGCGTTGTGTTTGCCGAAGACGAAATGGTCCTGTCGTTCTGATGCGTTGGGCATGACACACAACCCCCATGACTGACGGAGACGCCTCGGCGTGGGTCCACTGCCCGGCGGACGATAAGACCGTGCGTCCGCTCGCTGAGCGCATGGCTGCTTGCCGCATCTGTCGCGACGCGCCCGCGACAACGCCACTGCCGCACGAGCCGTTGCCGATCTTCAGGATTTCGTCAGACGCGCGGCTCGCGATCTGCAGCCAGGCGCCGGGGACACGGGCGCATGCGTCCGGCAAACCGTTCTACGATCCGTCGGGCGTTCGTCTGCGCGCCTGGCTCGAAATGGATGAGGCGACGTTCTACGACCCGCGCCGGGTCGCGATCGTGCCGATGGGGTTCTGCTTCCCGGGTCAGGACGCGAAGGGGGGTGATCTGCCGCCGCGCAAGGAGTGCGCGCCGCAATGGCGCGAGCAGGCACTGGCGTCGCTTAAGAGCCTCGAAGTGCTCTTGTTGGTCGGCTCTTACGCGCAGCGCTGGCATTTGAAGTCGCGTGCTGAGCCGACGCTGACCGAAACCGTAAAGGCGTGGCGCCGCTTCGCCTTCCAGAACAAAGGCCCTCGCACGTTCGTCCTTCCGCATCCGTCGTGGCGCAACAACTTCTGGCTGAAGCAGAACCCGTGGTTCGAAGCCGAACTTCTGCCGGAGCTCAGAGCGACGGTGCGCGGCGTGATCGCTGAATGACACGGCCCTGACAGAGCAGACGCGCGGGCATTGACGCCTTCGCTCCGCCTCACCAGTCTCGGCGGAAAAGATCAGAGAATAGGCGCTCGCTCATGTCGCTTGATGCGATGGATCTGAAAATCCTTGCGATCCTCCAGGAGGACGCGACGCAACCTGTCGCCGAAATTGGCAAGGCGGTCGGGCTGTCGACAACGCCATGCTGGCGGCGGATCCAGAAGATGGAAGAGGCGGGGATCATCCGCAAACGCGTTGTTCTGGTTGATCAGGACAGCGTTCTCGCGGGCGTCACAGTCTTTGTCTCGATCAAAACCGATCAGCACAACGCAGAGTGGTTGAAGCGCTTCAATGCGGCGGTCGAGGCTTTCCCGGAAGTCGTCGAGTTTTATCGCATGAGCGGCGAGGTCGATTACCTACTCCGCGTCGTCGTCCCCGACATCAAGTCGTACGACGCGTTCTATCAGAAGCTCATCGCGAAGATTGATATCTCGAAGGTCGCCTCGGCGTTCGCGATGGAACAGATCAAATATACAACCGCGCTGCCCTTAAGCTTTGCGGAGGACGCGGTCGTGAAGCCGCGTGGCAAGGCGATGTCTGAGGCCAAGGTGAAAGCGGCCGCCGGTGCGGGCGACTAGAGCGGAGTTGTGCGACATGGCTTCTGGTGCCGACCCGTCCACAACGTTCGGCGTCGTCGATAGCGCAACGCTGCTCTCGATGAGCGGGAAGGCGTTCCTCGAGGCGATCGCGAACGGAGACCTGCCACAACCGCCGATCGCCAAGACGCTCGGGTTCAAGCTTGTCGAAGTGGGTGACGGGCTCGCGGTTTTCGAGGGCACACCGGATGCGAGCTGTTTCAACCCGATCGGCACGATCCACGGCGGGTTCGCCGCGACACTGCTGGATAGCTGTCTCGCGTGTTCGGTGCACTCAACCGTGCCACAGGGCAGCATCTACACGACGCTCGAAATCAAGGTGCACTACACTCGCGCCATTCTGCCGGATGTCGGAGTGATGCGGGCGGAGGGTCGGGTTCTGCATGCAGGGCGCACGACCGGCACATCAGAGGGCCGGCTCACGGACCGCAACGGTAAGCTCTATGCCCATGGCACGACGACGTGCCTGATCATGAAGCCGTAACGCAACCGGCGCAGGGCGGTGGTTAGTGGCGCGTCAAGTTTCGAATGCCGACGTGCATGAGCGGTCGTCTCAGATGAGCGACCGGGATCGAAACACCGGAAGCAACAGGCATCGTGCCCTGCGAGCTGACGGTGTAGCCGAAGTGCTCGAAGAACGGCAGCGCCGCCCGCGTCACCTGTGCGGTCATGCGCCGGCAGCCTGAGTGCACTGCGCGCAGCTCGACATCCGACAACAATCGCCGGCCGATACCGCGGTCGGAGAACAGCGGATGGACGAAGAGCCAGCGGACACACGCGGTCTCATCGACCCTTAGCGTGTGCTGCCAGCCGACCGTGCCTGCGAGAAATCCACCAACGAACGCACCAATAAGCCGCTGATCACGGATCGCTGCGACGAGCCCATCGCTGTAGGCCGGCGATTGGATGAACGCGCGGTAGGCGTCCATTTCGGTCTCGGTCAGGAACGGCCCGACGGCCGACTTTATTGAGGCATCGTGCAGGGCACGAATTTCGGCCGTGTGCTCGATCTCAAGCGCGCGCAAGGCGGTCACGGCGTCGAGTGTCTCGTCCGGCGGCGGGGGCTTGGAATGTTCCGTCATGTCGGTTCACTTTCCGCAATCGAGACCGAATCGCGGCTGCTCCGTAAAACTGCGGAAAGCAATCGCTGAACAGTGTACGTCGCCCCGACTCAACGGTTTGACGAACAGACTGTGGATAACGTGGTGACCGATGCCTATTGCAGGAAAGTGACAACGACAAAGAGTGCTCAGTCCGCGCGCAACAGAACAGGCGTTTGTGAGCGATATCAACCGGTTGAGCCGAAATTCAACTCATACGCCTGTTTCGGAATGGACTGTGGAAAACCTAGCGGACGGGTGAAAAGCGGCGACGCTCCGCGCTTTCGGCGGCGCGTTCAACGGCGACGCCCTGCGG
>JBCBXS010000275.1:0-3949 GCA_039816475.1 Pseudomonadota bacterium
CCACCAGGGCTGCCTCGTCGACGATCCCGCCGCGCGCGCAATTGATGACCATCGCACCGGGCTTCAGCGCGCCCAGTTCGCGAGCCCCGATCAGGTGACGCGTCTCGGGCGTGAAGGGGACGTGGACGCTCAGAATGTCGACCTCGCCGAGCGCCGATCGGAAGTCGACGACCCGCTCGCAGTCGAGGGCTGACGCGGTCGCCGCATCCAGCATCGGATCAGCGGCGATCACACGGACGCCAAAGGCACGCAGCCGCGGGATCAATTGCTGCCCGGTTCTGCCAACACCAACGACGAGCGCCGTGCGGCCCGCCAGATCGAATGCGCCGCGATCGGAGTTGCGCGCGTGGAAGTGCCCGCGCCGCGTCTCAGCGTCGAAAAACGCAAGCCGCTTTGCGAGCGCCAGCATCAACATCATCGCGTGCTCGGCGACCGAGACGCTGTTGGCGTCAGGCGTGATCAGGACGGCGATCCCGCGCTCCTCGCAAAAGGCGCGATCGATGTTGTCGGTGCCGACGCCGTGCTTTGCGATGACTTTGAGGGTGCGGCAGCCTTCGAGGTCGTCGCGGCGGAGCGGCAGGATCCGGACGCCGATCCCGTCGGCGTCGGTGATTGCGTTTCGGACGGTCGCTGCATCAACGCCTGAGGGCAGCGCGACAACGTCGACGTCAGGGTGTTCACCGAGAACGGCATTGGTGCAGCCGTGATGCATGGGTTCGGTCAGGACAACTTTCGGCATGCCCGCGCGTCCTAGGCACGCGTCGCCCTCTGCAAAGCCGAACTGGATCGCCGGTCGGTCGGCAACCGCCCCTCGTGACGGCGGCTATCGGTTCGCCATACGCACGGGCGGGCTCCGCATCACGGTCGTGATGCGGCTGCGTTCGCGCTGGAAATCCTTGAGTTCGCGACCGAGCAATGTCCGCTCGCGTGGGACTTCGATTTTCAGCGGATCGACGGGCCGCTTGTTGACGCGGACCTCGAAGTGCAGGTGCGGCCCGGTCGAAAGGCCGGTGTTGCCGACGTAGCCGATCAGGCGACCCTGCTTGACGCGCAGGCCCGGTCGAATGCCGCGCGCAAACCTGTGCATGTGCGAGTAGGTGGTCTCGTAACCGTTCGCGTGGCGAATGCGGATGTGCCGTCCGTAAGCGCCCTTGTGGCGCGCATAGGCGATGATGCCGTTGCCAGCCGCCAGGATCGGCGTGCCGACCTTTGCTGCAAAGTCGACGCCCGCGTGCAGCCGCATCCGGTTCAGGATGGGATGGCGCCGCATCCCGAAGCCCGAGGTCCGCCGGACATTGGCACCGCGCACCGGTTTCCGCATGAGAAACCGCCGCGGGTTCTCGCCGCGCTCGTTGAAGTAATCGACGTCGCCGTCCTGGCTCCGGAAGCGCCAGAAGCGGCGCGTCTCGCCGTTCGTCGTCAGCGAAGTGTAGAGGATCTCACCGGCTTCAAGTTCGCCGCTCTCGGTTTTGCGAAGATCGACGAACACTTCGAGGCTGTCGCCGGCGCGAAGGCTGCGGCGGAAGTCAGTGTCGTTCGCGTGAATGCGCAGCACCGTCATGATCTGGTCGGGGCGAAGACCCTGCGCGAGGCCGGTCGCATAGATGCTCGCATAGAGTGAGCCCATGAACTTATCGGTGCTCGACTGCAGCATCGCCCGGATCAACGCGTCCTGGTCCGGGCTCGCGTGCGCGGTGAACTCGCTCGCAGCATTCCGGCGGATCGTTGCGCGGTGCGTATGGCCCTCATCGAAAACACTGAATTTGATGACGTCGTTCTGGTTCAGCGTGTCGAGGGAAGGTACCAGCGTGACGTGCACCTCCTGCCCGGCGCGAAGCTGACCGCCCTTGATCTGCTTTTCGGTTGCTTCGCTTGCGGCCGCGGCCTGCCAGCCCGGGACACCGAGGCGTGCAAGGACCGTTTCAACCGAGTCTCCGTCCGCGGCCCGCACGACGCGGACTTCGCGGCGCTCGAGATCATCGCCGTCGCCGTCATCAGGATCAGCGGACTTGACCAGCGTCGTCACATTGCCGGAGCGACCGACGATATCGTTGTCGTCGGGTCTGAGGCCGGCGAGGTAATCGGGCGTCAGACTTTCAATAACATTGCGCTGCAGGCCGATCTTGACGCTCGGCGCTTCAGGTTCGTCGTCGATGGTCTCTCGGACCAGCAGCAGCACTTCAGACGGCGCCAACTCCTGCCGGTCTTCGATCGGCAACGTCCCGTCGAGGAGCTCGATAAACTCCGTCTCGACAGCTCCGTAGCCCGTCTCGCTCGCACCGCTCGTGTCGCCGGCCGAACGTCCCGACGAAGACGCATAGAGTTTGACCGGATTGAACGAGGGGATCAGATCGGCGAAGTCGCGCGTCGCCGGCGCAAGCCGCGTTGAGATCTTCAGGTAAGGCTTGATTTGCAGGAACGGTCGGTTGTTCCGCCGAACGCGCACCTGCTCATGCACCAGATGCCTCAGGACAAGCGCACTCGTTGCAAGTTGCAGCCGGTCCTGCTTGGGCGACAGCCACGCCAAACCATCGTCCTCGGCGCGAACAGGAATAACGGGGCGGACTTCGCGCTGGGCCTGTTCGATTTCGCGGAACAGATCGAGCGGCTCTTCCTGACGCGCTTCAAGCGATCCGTAGACCACCACGCCGGTCACAACCATGCTCACGCAGGCGGCCAATAAGGTGCTGAGCATCCAGCGGAACGGGTGGCTACCGCCGTGGGCTGCCTCATCCCGGTCGAAGATGTCAGTCGAGAGGTGCCGGCCGCGGCCGCGCGAGACATTGCGAAGGCCCGCGCGATCGCCGTGGATCAGGCGCGGTGACCGAACCCGTCCAACCGGCGCGTGTCGGCGCGCATCGCTCATCCCCCTCCCCCGCAATCGACCGCGAACAGTATGCCTACTGCGCGAACCCTTAAGATAATCGTAACCGTCGTTCCAGCGTGGCACGGTCCTCGTGCCCGCCCGGATGTGGATCCGGTAACGTACGGCTGCCAGCGGCCGTCCCCACAGCCTCGGATGCCCGATTTACCAGGCAGAACAAGGGCATCGGAAAAAATCTCGAAAAAATTAAGTTCGGGTGTTGACTTGGGAGGGGCAGATCTAGATATTCGCGATCTCGCCGGCGGGGTTGCCCACGGCGACCGCCCATCGGGCGTTACTCTCGATCACAATCGATCTTAGGCTTGCTCCTTCGGAGCCGGATAAGTTCGCGTCAGTGTCTGAGCGTGGTGCGCGAAGAGCGGGTGCTCTTTGACAATTGAATTCATTGAAAGAGAAACGTAGGCGGCGGAAGTTCTGCCCGCTCACGGCCCTTGGGCATGAGCGAAAAGGATTTCTGGACGCAAACGTTTCAAGCCATCACCATGGCGCATTTGTCGGCCTGTCCGGCGAACGCGTAATGTTGTGAAGGTGCCCGTTACGTTTGCCCTCGAGGTTTTCCCCTCGAGGTTTCCAGCATCCAACTCTTCAACATGAGAGTTTGATCCTGGCTCAGAACGAACGCTGGCGGCAGGCTTAACACATGCAAGTCGAACGCCCTCTTCGGAGGGAGTGGCAGACGGGTGAGTAACGCGTGGGAACCTACCTATCGGTACGGAACAACTCAGGGAAACTTGAGCTAATACCGTATACGTCCTTCGGGAGAAAGATTTATCGCCGATAGATGGGCCCGCGTCTGATTAGCTTGTTGGTGAGGTAATGGCTCACCAAGGCAACGATCAGTAGCTGGTCTGAGAGGATGATCAGCCACACTGGGACTGAGACACGGCCCAGACTCCTACGGGAGGCAGCAGTGGGGAATATTGGACAATGGGCGCAAGCCTGATCCAGCCATGCCGCGTGAGTGACGAAGGCCTTAGGGTTGTAAAGCTCTTTTGGCAGGGACGATAATGACGGTACCTGCAGAATAAGCCCCGGCTAACTTCGTGCCAGCAGCCGCGGTAATAC
>JBCBXS010000276.1:0-3921 GCA_039816475.1 Pseudomonadota bacterium
GCCGGTTTTTCTTCTTTCTTCGGCGCTTCGACGGCAGGCGCTTCTTTCCGCGGCGGTGGCGCGGATGCAATCACATAGACCGTGTCGCAGATCGGGCATGCGATCGGAGTGCGATTGAGGTCATAAAATCGGGCGCCGCACTGAGCGTTCTGGCAGGTCCGCTTGGTGCCGCGCGGGTCGACATCTTCCATTCGGCTATCGTCTTCTGGATGGAATTGGGTATGACGCCGCAAGGTGCGTCGTAAGCCGCAGGGCACTGCCACGAAGGACGGCGCTTGTCAAAACCTGACTGCGCCGGCGCGACGGGCGCGCGGCGCAAGGCGAACTCCGCCTGCGTTGACAACTGACGTGCGGCTCCGTTGTTGGGTCGCAGTGCGGCAGGCGACGCAACATGCTTGAGCGCCTGCCGGCCAACGCGGCCGATGACGAGGACCAGAGCCATGACCCACGCGACCGACACCCGCCCTCTCGTGGTGCACGGCGCGCGGGCGCTTTCGGGCCGCGTTCAAGTCCCGGGCGATAAGTCGATTTCACACAGGTCGCTGATCTTCGGCGGTCTCGCGATCGGCGAAACGGTGATCACCGGCCTGCTTGAAGGCGAAGACGTCATCAACACCGCCAAAGCCATGCGGGCGATGGGCGCTGACGTGACGAAGGAGGGTGCCGTCTGGGTCGTGCGCGGGCGCGGGACGGGCGGGCTCACCCAGCCGCCTGAGGCGATCGATTTCGGCAACAGCGGCACAGGCGTTCGGCTGATGATGGGGGTGATTGCAGGGCACCCGATTTCGGTGAGCGTCACCGGCGATGCATCGCTGAGCCGCCGGCCGATGGGGCGGGTGCTGACGCCGCTGCAGTCGATGGGACTGGAGATCGATCCGACGGGGGCCGCCACACTGCCGCTGACGCTCAAAGGGTCGAGCGAATTGATCCCGGTCGAATACGAGCTGCCGGTGGCATCAGCGCAAGTGAAGTCTGCCGTCCTGCTCGCAGGGCTCATGACGCGCGGGACGACAACGGTGATTGAGCCTGTCGCAACCCGCGACCATACGGAACGAATGCTGACCTTCTTCGGCGCCGACATTTCGGTGACCGAAAGCACGCACGGCGCGGGCCGCCGGATCTCGCTCACCGGCCCGGCGGAACTGCGTGGTCAGCCCGTCCGCGTGCCCGGTGATCCGAGTTCGGCGGCGTTCCTTGCAGCCGCAGCCGTGATCGTCGAAGGCTCCGATATCCTGATCGAGAACGTATTGACGAACCCGTCGCGGATCGGCTTCTACACGACGCTGCAGGAAATGGGTGCGGACCTCTCGTTTGAGAACGCACGCGAGGCGGGGGGCGAGCCCGTTGCCGACATCCGCGTTCGCGCCTCGGCGCTGAGGGGTATCAAAGTCCCTGCAGACCGCGCGCCGTCGATGATCGATGAATATCCGGTGCTCGCAGCGGTTGCAGCGTTCGCCGAAGGTGAGACGCGGATGGAGGGCTTGCGCGAGCTGCGCGTGAAAGAGAGCGACCGGTTAGCTGCAACGTCCGATGGACTTACGCGCAACGGCGTCGAGAACCGGATCGACGGCGATGACCTGATCGTGCGCGGCAGCCCTCAGCCGCACGGGGGCGGCACGGTTGAGACCCAACTCGACCACCGCATCGCGATGGCATTTGCTGTCCTCGGCCTCGGCACCGAACGGCCGATCACAATCGACGATACGGCGCCGATTGCGACCAGCTTCCCGCAGTTTCTCGATCTCTTCGGTGGGCTTGGCGCGAACTTCGATCTCAAGGAACCGGCCGCATGATCGTTGCGATCGATGGGCCGGCCGCATCTGGCAAAGGCACACTGGCCCGCCGTCTGGCTGAGGTCTTCGGCCTGCCGCACCTCGACAGCGGGTTGCTTTATCGCGCGACCGCACGAGATGTCCTTGCCAGGGGCGGCGCGCTGACGTCGGAAGCCGAGGCGGAGGCTGCCGCCCGGGTGCTCGATCCGTCGACCTTCGAGGATGAACGCCTCCGGCATCGCGGGATCGGCGAGGCGGCGTCTATTGTTGCGAAATACGCCGGCGTTCGGTCGGTTCTGCTCGACTTTCAGCGGGCGTTTGCGGCGCGGCCGGGCGGCGCGGTGATTGACGGCCGCGATATCGGTACCGTGGTCTGCCCTGAGGCGGACGTTAAGATATTCGTGGTTGCCGACGTCGAGGAGCGGGCCCGGCGCCGGTTCCTCGAGTTGGAGGCCCGCGGAGAGCCCGTCACGCGCGATGGCGTCCTCGAGACGATCCGTCAGCGCGATGAACGTGACCGCACGCGCGTAGAATCCCCCATGCGGGCGGCTGAAGATGCGCAGTTGCTGGACACCACCAACTTGGATATAGAGGCAGCGCTTGCCCAAGCGATTTTGCTGATCAAGAGGAAGATCGACCGGCCCGAGCCCGACTAAGGGCTCGAAATTCTGCCGGATTGGGGCCGCAAGGCTCCGGCATCGCTGGCGAAACAATCCGATCGGACCGCGGTTCCTGGCCGGCTCAAGCCGCCTGGAGCGCGTTCGTTTTCTAATCGAAATCACCGCTTGAACGGGCGCCCGCCCGGACCACGCAGCACAACCTAGCGGTGCCCCTCAACGGGCATCCGCGACCCTTGGAGACCGAATGGCAACCGAAACCCAATCCGGAGAATTCAACCCGTCGATCGACGACTTCACAGCGATGCTGGACGAGACGCTCGCCGCTGACGTGGCCTACGAAGGCCAGGTCGTTGCCGGCCGCGTGGTCGGCATCGAGAAGGACCTCGCGATCATCGACGTCGGCCTGAAGATGGAAGGCCGCGTGCCTCTGCGCGAGTTTTCGCCGCCGGGTGCCCCGGAGAAGACGATCAACGTCGGCGATACGGTCGAGGTCTACCTGGAGCGGATTGAAAACGCGCTCGGTGAAGCCGTCCTCAGCCGCGACAAAGCCCGTCGCGAAGAAAGCTGGGTTCGTCTCGAGAAGCAGTTCGAGGCCGGCGAGAAAGTCGAAGGAATGATCTTCGCGAAGGTCAAAGGCGGCTTCACGGTCGATCTTGATGGCGCTGTCGCGTTTCTGCCGGGCAGCCAGGTCGACGTCCGCCCGGTCCGCGACATCGGCCCGCTGATGCATCAGAAGCAGCCGTTCCAGATCCTGAAAATGGATCGCCGTCGCGGAAACATCGTCGTCTCTCGCCGCTCAGTGCTGGAAGAAACCCGCGCAGAACAGCGTGCCGACATCGTCGCCCGCCTCGCGGAAGGCCAGCAGATCGACGGCGTGGTCAAGAACATCACCGATTACGGTGCGTTCATCGATCTCGGCGGCATCGACGGACTGCTGCACGTCACCGACATGGCGTGGCGCCGGGTGAACCATCCGTCCGAAATCGTCACTGTCGGCGATACGGTGAAGGTCCAGATCATCCGGATCAATCAGGAAACCCAGCGTATCTCGCTCGGTATGAAGCAGCTTCAGGCCGACCCTTGGCTTGGCATCGAAGCGAAGTATCCGATCGAAGGCCGCTTCACGGGCCGTGTGACCAACATCGCCGATTACGGTGCGTTCGTTGAGCTGGAGCCTGGCGTCGAAGGCCTGATCCACGTCTCGGAAATGAGCTGGACGAAGAAGAACGTCCATCCGGGCAAGATCGTCTCGACCAGCCAGGAAGTCGAAGTCCAGATCCTGGAAGTCGACCCGAACAAGCGCCGTATTTCGCTTGGCCTTAAGCAGACGCAGGACAACCCGTGGGATGCCTTCCTCGGCGAACATCCGAAGGGTTCGGAGGTCGAAGGCCCGATCCGTAACATCACCGAATTCGGACTGTTCATCGGTCTCGAGGGTGGTGTCGACGGGATGGTCCACCTCTCCGACCTCGACTGGAATAAGCCGGGCGACGAAGTCATCAAGGACTACAACAAGGGCGACACGATCA
>JBCBXS010000277.1:0-3908 GCA_039816475.1 Pseudomonadota bacterium
ACCGTGGATATTCATCAGCGACCTCGGGCTTTGGGCCCCTTCAGATAGCAGGCGTGGGGCCCGCGCGCACGCGAAGACGCCGCGACGCGCGTCTCTAAAGGGGGATGTTGTCGTGCTTCTTCCAGGGGTTTTCGCCCGACTTGGTCTCAAGCATGTTGAGGGCGCGGCAGACCCTGACGCGGGTGTTCCGCGGCAGGATCACGTCATCGATGTAGCCGCGTTCTGCTGCGACGAACGGGTTTGCAAACCGCTCCTGATACTCGTCGATGCGGCCTGCGATCTTGTCGGGGTCGCCCAGTTCCGAGCGGTAGATGATCTCGGCGGCGCCCTTTGCGCCCATGACCGCGATCTCAGCGGACGGCCACGCATAGTTCACGTCCCCACGGATGTGTTTCGAGCTCATGACGTCGTAGGCGCCGCCGTAGGCTTTCCGGGTGATCACCGTCACCTTCGGCACCGTCGCCTCGGCGTAGGCGAACAGCAGCTTCGCGCCATGCTTGATCAGGCCCCCGTACTCCTGCGCGGTGCCAGGCAGGAAGCCCGGCACGTCGACGAGCGTCACAATCGGGATTTCGAAGCAATCGCAGAAGCGGACGAAGCGTGCCGCCTTGCGGCTGGCGTCGGCGTCGAGCACACCGGCGAGCACCAGCGGCTGATTGGCAACGAAGCCGACGGTGCGGCCTTCCATGCGCCCGAAGCCGACGACGATGTTCTTCGCGAACGCTTCCTGGATTTCGAAGAAGTCGCCCTCGTCGGCGATCGTCAGGATCAGGTCCTTAATGTCGTAGGGGACGTTGGGATTGTCGGGGATCAGCAGATCCAGCGAGGTCTCAACACGGTCCGAGGGGTCCTTGGTCGGCAGGATGGGGACACCGGTGACGTTGTTGGCTGGCAGATAGTCCATCAGGCGGCGAACCTGCAGCAGCGCTTCGACGTCGTTCTCGAAGGCGCGGTCCGCGATCGAGGATTTCGTGGTGTGGACGGAGGCGCCGCCCAACTGTTCCGCGGTCACTTCTTCATTCGTGACCGTCTTCACGACGTCCGGTCCGGTCACAAACATGTAGCTCGTGTCTTTGACCATGAAGATGAAATCGGTGATCGCGGGCGAATAGACGTCACCGCCGGCGCACGGGCCCATGATTACGGAAATCTGCGGAATGACGCCTGAGGCCAACGTATTGCGCAGGAAGACCTCGCCGTAGCCGCCAAGCGCTGCCACGCCTTCCTGAATGCGCGCGCCGCCGGCATCGAACAACCCGATGATCGGCGCACGGTTCTGGAGTGCGAGGTCCTGGATTTTCGTGATTTTCTGCGCGTGGGTTTCCGACAGCGATCCGCCGAAAACCGTAAAATCCTTAGCAAACAGAAAGACCGTGCGGCCGTTGATGGTGCCCCAGCCGGTGACGACGCCGTCGCCAGGGATCTTGTTGTCTTCCATTCCGAAGTCGGTGCAGCGGTGCTCGACGAAACGGTCGAACTCCTCGAACGAGCCTTCGTCCAGGACTAGGTCTATGCGTTCGCGCGCGGTGAGCTTGCCGCGGGCGTGCTGGGCGTCGATCCGCTTCTGCCCACCGCCGAGCCGCGCGACCTCGCGGCGGCGTTCAACTTCTTCAATCACGTCTTTCATTATTGCGGGCTCCCTCGCCGATCGCATGCTGCGTATCACCGGGCGCACGGCGGGGAAAGCTGGGAAGGCGCGGCAGTCCTTAGGCGCGAGATGGCTGCGGTGCCTGCGGATCAGGCCCGAACCGGTTCGGCCCGTCCGTGCCCTTCATGAAGCCGTTGTCGACGAGTAGCAGAAGCATGGCCACACCGAAGACGACCCACATGACTTGCTCCCAGACCGCAGGCGTGCCCGGATCGATCAGCAGTCCAAAAAACGGGCCGATGAAGAACGGCGCGGAAATCAGAACGACACCGATGAAGACCCAGTCGGGCCAATCGCGATCGTTCAGCCGCTTCTTGGTGATTGCAAAGCTCGGCCACGCCATGAGCAGCATCCAGACGTTGTGGGCGAAGCTCGGGATGATTATTTCGGCCCGAGTAAGGTACTCGGGTTGTATGACGGCGATCCCGCCGATCAGGACAGCGAAGTAGACGATGAGCGCGATCCAGAACGTCTGGCGGCTGATCCGACCGCTGAGCGAGAACGCCAACCAAGCAAGCCGTGACATCAGCGCGTCCCTTCGTTTTCCGGCTCTGCAGCCGCGACCTGCCGCGATGGCGCAAACCGCGGCTCAGATGAGCCAACAACAATTGGACCGCAAGACGCCCCGTTCGCGTTGATTGATCGATGCGCCAGAACAACTGCGCTCCCGTGGACCAGCCGAAACCGAAAGACGAGGACCAGACAATGAAATCACTCTTGATAACCGGAGCATCGTCCGGGATCGGCGCTGCCACCGCCAAACATGCCGTCGAAGCCGGCTGGCGGGTCGCGCTCGCCGCCCGCTCCGAAGACAAGCTGCACGACCTCGTCAAAGACCTCGGTGGCGACGATCACGCGATCGCGATTGCCTGCGACGTCACCGACTTCGAAAGTCAGCGCCGCATGGTCGAGCGGACGAAGGAAGCCTTCGGCGGTCTTAATGCGGCGTTCGCGAACGCAGGACTGGGCGCGCAGGCCGCCGGCACCGAGAACGGCGACCCCGAAGAATGGCGGACAATGATCCTGACCAACACGCTTGGTGCCGCGGTGACCGCGAAGGTCACGATCCCGCACCTGAAACAGAGCAAGGGGCATTTCATCGTGACCGGTTCCGTTGCAGGTCGGCGCAATCTGTCCGGGTCCATCTACGGGGCGACGAAATGGTTCGTCCGCGGCTTCGCAGGCAATCTTCGCGAAGAACTCTCCGGGGCCGGCGTCCGCGTCACCAACATCGAGCCCGGGATGGTCGATACGCCCTTCTTTGACGAGCGGAAGCCGAAGGCGCTCAAGCCGGATGATATCGCCCGCGCCGTTGTCTTCGCGCTGTCGCAGCCGGAGACGGTGACTGTCGGCGACATGCTGGTGCTGCCGACACCGCAATAGAAGCGGCACCGCAACCTTGCGTTGCGATGATCCGCCGGGCGAATGTGCTCGGCAGGGTCTCGTTGCGCAGGGTTGAGTTGAGAGATGCGTCCACTCGAAGGGTTGTTGGTGGTCGCGCTCGAACAGGCCGTTGCGGGGCCGATGTGCTCGCGGCGGCTCGCTGATGCGGGCGCCCGTGTTATCAAGCTCGAACGTCCGGGAGGCGACTTCGCGCGCGGCTATGACGACGTCGTGCACGGGGAAAGCTCGTACTTCGCCTGGCTCAATCGCGGGAAAGCGTCCGTCGTCGGCGACCTCACGGCCGCCGACGACCGCAAGCTGTTTGAAGCGCTAATCGCCAAGGCCGATGTCTTCATTCAGAACCTGAAGCCGGGCGCACTGGAGCGGCTCGATCTCTCAATCGAGACGCTTCGCAAGCGAAACCCCCGTCTCATCGCCTGCTCGATCGTCGGCTACGGCTCCGACACGCCCGACCGCAATCGGAAAGCGTATGATCTCCTGATCCAAGCCGAAGCCGGACTCGCAGGCGTCACGGGCGAACCTGAACGGCCAGCGCGCATCGGCGTCTCTATCGTCGACACCGGTACGGGCATGCACGCCTACGAAGCGATCCTCGAGGCGCTCATCGCGCGCGGGCGGACTGGCGACGGATGCGCCATCGTGGTCTCAATGTTCGATGCGATGGCGGAGTGGATGTCGGTACCGTTGCTGCACGGGCGGCATGGCACGGCGCCGAAGCGGCAAGGTCTGCAGCATCCGAGCGTCGCACCCTACGGCGTGTTCACCTGCGCCGACGGTTCGCCAATCCTGATTTCAATACAGAACGACCGGGAATGGCGCACGTTTGCCACCCACATTCTTGAAGACGCGGCACTCG
>JBCBXS010000278.1:0-3899 GCA_039816475.1 Pseudomonadota bacterium
TGATCGTCTCGTTCAGGATCGCCCGCAGACGCTTGTTGGTCCGCGGGTTCTTGATCATCGACTGAAACCTCTTGCGCGCGCGGCCCGAGATGTTCGCCGAAACGGCAAGAAGGCGAGAGCGTTCGGTGATGTCGTAGTTCGTGATCGGGTCGTCGTTTACCCGCATTGAAA
This sequence comes from Pseudomonadota bacterium, assembly GCA_039816475.1. Lineage (GTDB taxonomy): Bacteria > Pseudomonadota > Alphaproteobacteria > Rhizobiales > Hyphomicrobiaceae > JBCBWG01. Next base: position 172 of record JBCBXS010000278.1, read on the forward strand.
CCTTAAGCGGCGCGCGTGTCCCGCGACGGCCGTTGCCCGAGCGGGCCTTGGCGCGGCGACGGGGTTTGGCTTTTGGCTTTGTCCGCGTCGTGCGTCGTGGTTTGGCGGCCGGGGCCGCGCGCTTCGGCGCCGGAGCGGCCCTCGGTTTTGCAGGCTCAGGATCGGATGGCGGCATCGTCACGATGAGGCCGGGCAACTGCGTGCCCTGCGCGGAAGCGGTCAGTGGCGCCCCCACGATCGCAAACAAGCCGAAGGCTGTAATGAGAAGCCGAGCACGCACGAAGCGGTCCCCCATATCAGTCGGTCCGTATCAGTCGGTTGCCGCAAGCCAAACGCGATTCGCAGGCCGCGTCATAACGGGAGGCGGGGTACAGTCCCGCGTCGCTGGCAATGACGCGCTTGGTTCGTGGAACCTTGCCGAGCCAACCACGCCCATACGTCTGAAACGGCCAACCATGGCAGCATGTTGACGGCTTGGGCTCCGGGCGACTGGAACCTATCGCGACGCGGCGCCGCCTCCTCGCGGCCAGAGCCAGCGCGTGAGCCTCAGTTGCCGTCATCGCCCTGGGTGAACGGCAGAACGCTCGTCGAGGTCTGGAACTGGCCGAGGTGCTTGAGGTCGAAGCGCACCATGATCGTCTGGTCGTCGTCGACGCCGTTCTCGTCCTCGATCCGCGATTCCGTGTAGGTGACCGAGAGGACGAAGCAGTCATCGGCGTATTGGATCGCGATCGAATCCTGCAGCATCGTCGACGTGTCGAGGTCGTAGCGAACGCCGCCCGAAATCGTCCAGTTCTGCGTCAGGCGGAAGCCGAGGCTCGCGACAATCTCCTGCTGATCGTCATCGACAAAGTCGGCGTCGGTTGCCGCGCGGCCAAGGTTTGCGACGGCTTGCTCGGTGAAGGCGTAGGAGAGAATGCCAAAGGCCGGGCCGTAGTTGGCGCGTGCGAAGACGTCGGCTTGCTGCAGGCTGAGATCGGTCTCATTAAACCGGCCCTGGGCGACGACCTGGAACACGCTCGACGGAGAGAGATAGGCGCCGATCACATAATCCGACCGCTTGGTCTCGAGGCCGCTGAATTCGCTGAATGTCGACTCATCCGTCGTGTTCGTGTCGCCGGCGCGACGGAACGGGTTCGTGCTATCGAGTTGGAAACTCTGGCCGGCCAACAGGCGCGCATAGCCGCCGTTGTCGGCGTGGAAGGTATACTGCAGGCCCACGTTGGCGCGTGATCCGCTTTCGGTGCGGTCGTAGCCTGAGAACTTGTCGACTTCGAACAGGTTGGTGTCGTCGAAGACCAGTGAGCGCGAATCCTCGTTCGGGATCTGGGTCTGGCTGTCGCCAAGCGTCGAGCGTGCGATCACCTGGCCGAGCGGCGCGATGACGTGAGACGCGGTCCGAGACCGTGCGATCCACGGATATTCGGCGAGGACGCCAGCGGCGGCAGTGCCGCGCGCTTCGGTGATGTTGTCTTCTTCCAGCGTGACCGCGTTCAACGTGTCGGTCAATGCGAAGACGTCGCCGCGGAGGTTCGCGAACGGCGTGTAGGTGATGCCAATGCGGTCCGTGAGCTTTCTGCGCCAGTTGACGTCGACGGAGGCACGTTGGTGCGAAGACGTCGTGTCGACGGTGCCCGTCTCGAGGCTCCGCGTCAGGCTGATCGCGTTGACATCAATCGAGAGCTCGCCGCCGAACACCGGCTGGCCGACGATATAGTTCCAGTCGATGACCGGGTGGACCTGGCTTTCAGCCGTGGGCGTTTCCTGAAACTGCAGACCACCGAAGTGGTAGGCGATCATCGAGAAATAGTTCCGCTCGGACTGGCCGATCAGGAAGGCTGAGTTCACGCGGTCCGTCTGAAGGACGCTGTCGAACTTGTAGAAGCGGCGGAAGGACTCGTCGCTTTCGATCGTCACGTCCCAGCCAAACCGCCACCAGCTCGAAAGCGAGAAATTGCCTCGCGTCTCAAGCGTGCCGCGCCAGCCGTCGAGGTCGTCGCGTTCCGCATCGGAAAGGTTGCCCGGCAGGTCGCCGCCGTTCTGGTCGATTGCTGCGATCTTGACGTCGTAGGTGCCTCGCACATCGCCAAAGGCAACCTTCTGTCGCCACTGGCCCTGAAGCAGCAGACCCTGCTTCGAGTAGTACCGCGGGAAGAACGTGAAGTCGTAACTCGGGTCGAGGGCGAAGTAGTACGGCGTCTCGATTGAGTATCCGAGGTTTGTCGAGTGCGAGATGCCCGGCTGCAGGAAGCCGGTCTTACGCTTCACTGAAGGGTCGGCGTGCTGGAAGTAGGGCAGCCAGAACACGGTCTGACCGAGCACGCGAAACTCGGGATTTGTGTAGGTGATCGTCTGGTTGGTCTGGTCCTGCACCACGCGGCTGGCGGCGATACACCAGAGCGGAGGCGAGCCCCCGTCCGTGCGGCAGGGCGTGAACTTGCCATCCTCGAAAATCGTCACGTTGCCGTCGCGGCGGATCGCGCGTCGGGCGGTGATCGTTGTTTGATCCGTCCCCACCACGCGCAGGCTGTCGACGAAGCCGTCACGGAAGTCGTCGGTCAGCACGATCCGTTCGCCGCGCGTGACGATGCCGCCGGGCTCAGTGAGGGTGACGTTGCCGAATGCGGTCAGCGTGCCGGCGCGCTGGTCGTAGACGATCTCATCGGCGCGCAGCGTGTAGTTGTTGAACAGGATCTCGACGTTGCCGCGCGCGGTCACCTTCTGACCGGTGTTGTCGTAGATCAGCTCGTCGCCTTCGAGGTTGAGCGGCTGCGTCGTGTCTGGCCGCGTCAGGTTTCCGAACGGATTATTGTTCCCAGCGAAGGCCGACGGTGGTTGGACTGTCGTTGCGAGGTTCGGGTCCTGGGCGAGAGCCGGGGTGAAGGCCGGCACTGTTGCGATCAGACTGCCCACGCAGGTCGCGAGCGCGGCGCGGATAACCGCTGCCGCGGATCGTCGCGAGTTGCGCGCCCGACGCTGCACCTAGCCGTCCTCCTGATGGAGCAAAACGGACATCGCGATCATCCAGCCGGCCAAAACCGGAACCCAGACGGCCACCCAAGGTGACACCAATCCGGCCATTCCAATTTGTCGTGAAATTTCAGCGGCTAAGAAGAACCCGACACCACCCCCAAGTCCAAGCGTGACCATATTCTGGATGCCGCCCGATCGGAATGACCGAAGCGACACAGTGGCCCCCAAAAGGACAAGCACCAAAAGCAGCACAGGACGCGATAAAAGCAGGTGAAACTGCACTTCGTACACGGACGCTGGGAGGCCGGAACTCCGGGCCAGCGCAATCAGATCCGGCAGCTCCGTGATCGATTGCGAGATGAGGCTGCCGAGCGCAGAGCGCACACGTTCCGGGCTGAGTGAAGTGCTCAAGTGATAGATTTCAAACGCCTGCGGTGGATGCCCGGGCCGGCTGATATAAGCCTTTGAGATCTCCCAGTATCCAGGCCGAAGCCTGGCTTCCGCTCCGCTAATGCGCTCGACAAATGCACCGTCGCGTCCAAACCGGAACGCCGTAACGGTCGTGAGCGTCTGTCCGCCATCGGTGACCGCTGCGCCGTGCATGACCGAGGAGCCGTCAGGGCCGTCCTGTCGGAGCCACGATGTGCTGCCCGCCTGCTTCAGAAAGTTGGATTCCCGCCCGTAATACGTCGCAAACCGTTGTTCCGCCTCGGCGCGGAGGGCGGCTGCCATCGGATTGTAGACGAAGACCGCAA
>JBCBXS010000279.1:0-3891 GCA_039816475.1 Pseudomonadota bacterium
CGTTGAACTCAGCGTAGCCATCGCGCTCACCCTGACGGCTGCTGCCGTTTTGATGGTGAACGGCGCTCTGCACTAGAGCCTGTTCGCATTAGTTCGAAGCATATCCTGAATTTCGGAGATAGTTGGCGCACTCTTCAGCGCTGAACTTTCCGAGTAACGCGCCGATTGCATCGCGTACCGCATCGACAGTTCTCGCACGTGCGCGGCGCAGCAGGGCTTTGAGTTTTGCGAAGACCTGCTCGATGGGATTGAGGTCGGGCGAATAGGCGGGCAGGAACAGACGGTGTGCGCCGACGGACCGGATGGCATCGCGCACGGCGCGGCCCTTGTGCGATCCGAGGTTGTCCATCACGACGATATCGCCCGGCGAAAGTGTCGGCAGGAGGAACTGCTCGACATAAGCGCGGAAGCTCTCGCCGTTGATGGGCCCATCAAACACGCACGGTGCTGTAATCCGGTCGCAACGGAGCGCTGCGAGGAACGTGAGGGTCGTCCACTTCCCGTGCGGCACCCGATCGTGAAGGCGCGTGCCGCGCGTCGACCAGCCGCGCAGTGGCGCCATGTTCGTCTTGGCCCATGTCTCGTCGATGAAAACGAGGCGCGCCGGGTCGATGCTCCCCTGATACCGACGCCATCGCGCGCGCTTGCGTGCAATCTCAGGCCGGTTCTGTTCGCTTGCGAACACGCTTTTTTTTATGGCTGAGGTTCTCGCTGCGGAGCAGGTTCCACACCGCAACGTGTCCGGCAACTACGCCGCGAGCTGCCAGCTCATCAGCAAGTGCGCGCACACTCAGATCAGGCTGTTCGGCAAGCCGCGACAGGATCCAGCTTCGCTCGGCTTCGAGCTTCAACGGTTTATGTCCGCCGATCTTGCCCGGTGCGACGCTTCCGGTTCGGCGATGGCGCTGCGACCACTTCACGACGCTGGCAACACTCACGCCGAACGTAGCGGCGACAGCGCGACAGGACTGTCCGGCGGCGACCGCTGCCACGACGCGTTCGCGCAGATCATTCGAATAGGGTTTCACCATCCATGCTGGCCTCCTCCCAGCACACATGGTGAATCATATTCACGACAGTTCGTGAATCCCTCGCGATTCCGTCAAATGCGAACGCGCTCTAGAGCGAGTGAGCTCTCGATCCGGCCGGCTCGGCTTCCCTGTCCGCCGGCTCGGTCAACCCTGACCGGACCACGCCGATCAGCGATACGAGTGCGAGTACGCCTGCGCCGGCAGCAATCAGTGGGTTCTGCAGAACCGTCACGTTCTGGACGGCAACCGCCGCGAACGCCCACGCCAGCGTCGCGAGATAAAACGCGTTCCATCGGCTCGCCCAGCCGACAATCAATCCGGTGATCGTGACGGCTCCGATGACTGCGACCCCGATCGTCTCAGTGCTTTGCGCGGCGACCGCAGGGATTGCCGACTGGCGGAGCTGCGACGCGAGATTGAGCCATACGGCCGCGGACAGCCACCCGGCGAGGACGGCGAACGCCGGCTGCGTGATCCAGCGATCAAACGCGGACCAATGAGCGCGGCCCGCGAGCACCACGAACAACGTCGCCAGCGCGAAGGCGAGGATCGTGAAGATCACGGCGACCAGATACCAGCCGCTGCCCAGCGTGATCGCGAGCGCCATCCAAAGGACGTTCGTGGCTGTCGCGCCAACGGCGAGCCAGCCGATCTTCTCATCCAGCACCGCGTTGCGCGTTACGGGCAAGAGCTGGCGGACGGCGTAGACTAAGATCAGAGCAAAAATCACGAACCAGATTGAGAATGCATAGCCCGCAGGCTGTTCGGGCGGCGGCACCTGCCCGCTGATGCCCTGTATCGGCGTCAGGCCGTCGACGAAATTCGGCAAAGCCGGAACCGCGAACTGCGCGATGGCCAACACGACGAGCAGTGATCGGCGCAAGCTGGTCATTCCGGTCTCCGGTCGATCGTGCGCATCAGGTCTCGTTCAAACGGGGCGTGCTCGCGAACAGATCCGGCGGATCGGCTTCCTCGCCGGGCGAAAGATCGCTCAGCCCGATACCAATCAGGCGAAACCGGCGGCCGTCGGCCTCGCGGCGGATCAGCGGTTCGGCAACCGACATCATCAGATCGGCGCGCTGCGTTGGTGTTGCGAGCTGCCGGTTCCGCGTCAGGATCTGAAAGTCCGATGTCTTCAGTTTGACGACCACCGTGCGCCCGGCATAGCCCTTCTCGCCGAGGCGCGCTGCAACGCGCTCGGCCAACGGGGCCATGCGCGAGACCAGAACGTCGGCATCAGCCACATCGTCGTTGAACGTCGTCTCCGCGGAGACGCTCTTGGTTGCCCGCTCGGTCTTCACGACGCGTGGATCGTCACCGCGGACATAGTGCGCAAGCCGGTCGCCAAACTTGCCGAACGCCGCCCGCAATTCAGGATCGCTCATCGCCTGGAGCTGGCGGATTTCGGTGATCCCGCGCGCTTCGAGTTTGCGGGCTGTGACCTTGCCGATCCCGTGAATGGCGCTGACCGGCATCGGCGCCAGGACGGCTTCGGCCTCCGCTGCGCCGATGACGGCAAAGCCGCGCGGCTTATCAAGATCGGACGCCAGCTTGGCGAGGAACTTGTTCGGGGCGAGCCCGATGGAGATCGAGATGCCGACGTGCGCGCGGACTTTCTTGGCGAGATCAGCAAGGCCGACTGCCGGCGGACGCGGGTCAAGCCGAACGTCGTCGGCGAGGTCGAGATACGCCTCGTCAAGCGAAAGCGGCTCGATGACCGGCGTCAGCTCCTCCATCAGATCGCGGATTTGACGGCTTACGACCCGGTACTTTGCGATATCGGGTTTGATCACGACGGCATCGGGACAGAGCTCAAGCGCCTTGAACATCGGCATCGCGGACCGCGGCCCAAATTTGCGGGCGATGTAGCAAGCGGTTGTCACCACCCCGCGACGCCCGCCACCGACGATCAAAGGTTTATCGCGCAGCTCCGGATTGTCACGCTTCTCGACCGAAGCATAAAACGCGTCGCAATCGATATGCGCCGTCGTCAGCGCGAACAGTTCGTCGTGGCTGCGCAGCGTCGGCAGGCTGCAGGCCGGGCACGGGTCCTGTTCGCGACCAGACCGCGCAAGCCCGCGCGGCCACGTCTCAAGACACGCCCGGCAGAGTGTCGGCTGCCCGGTCATCTCCTCATCACATCCTCCATCCCACGAGCCTACCGCCCCGATCTCACCCCGTCACGCGATCGCGAATTGTGGTGCGGTCATGAAACGGCGCAAACGGCAGACAGCCCCATCGCGCCACACGCACGGGGCACGAACTGTGCCCAACCCAAAAATCGTCACCCTCGGCCCCGTGCCGAGGGCCCACGGTGCGGCTTAGCGTGAGGTTGAGGTCGGATGAGCGCGTTGCGGCACCCGCTGACCCAAGCAACCGTCGCGCCCGCGGAGCCGTGGGTCCTCGGGACAAGCCCGAGGATGACGGATGGGGGATGTGGGCGCGGTCGTGCAATTTGCCGAGGGCTGGACTCCAACGTGACCGCTCGAAAGTTCTCGACCGATGCATGGGGCACGGACTGTGCCCAACCCAAAGCCGTCACCCTCGGCCTCGTGCCGAGGGCCCACGGTGCGGCTTGGCGTGAGGTTCGTGTTGGATGAGCGTGTTGCAGCGGTCGCAGACCCAAACAACCGCCACGCCCGCAGAGGTGTGGGTCCTCGGGACAAGCCCGAGGATGACGGGTGGGGGTGTGGCCGCGGCCGTACAAATTGCACCAGGCCCCTTTCGCGCGCTCTTGCGCGGCGCATGGGCTTGAGGGCTAGGCGCAGCTCTGTCCGCAAGGCGCACTTCGCACGCAACATCACAATCGTCACCCTCGGCCTCGTGCCGAGGGCCCACGGTGCGGCTTGGCGTGAGGTGG
>JBCBXS010000027.1:0-14564 GCA_039816475.1 Pseudomonadota bacterium
GCGGCGCCTCGAGGCGCGCCCGATTGCGACCCTGTCGATTGAGGCACAGGAGCGTCACGAGCGCCGCGAGAAAGTCTACCGCGAAGACTGAGCTAGCGGTCGCAGCAAGCCCGGCTCAGCGGCTGCTGCCGGTCGCTTCCTGAAACGCGGCCGCACCGGCTCGCACGGCATCGGCATCGGGCGTCAATTCCAGATCGTCGATTGTCTCGGCATCGTGGCGCAAGGCCGCCAACGTGCGCAGCGCGGTCAGTTCGCCAATTCGGATGAGTTCGTCCGCGCGGTGGAAGTCGAACAGGCCGATCTGGCCAAGCCGCGGATTGATCAGAACGTCGGGCGGGTCACCCGCGAGCCGCGAACGCGCAATGCGGTCGTGCACGATGTTGAAGGCATCCACCATGATGGTCGAGATGCTCGGCACGTCGTCGGTTGACCGTTTCCGGAAGCCGAACATCTGTCGCTGGATGAGCGCGCGCGCACCTTTCTCCGTTTCTCCGTTCTCGCCGCCGTCGGGTTCGTCTGACACGGGCGCAACGTTGCCTTCCTCCATTGCAGCGTCAGCGCCTTCGAAGTGGCTGAGCACGGTGCCGAGCGTGAACAGGTCTGCGTTGAGGTTGACTGCAATGACATGCCGGGCGCCCAGCGCGCGACAGACCGAAACCGGGATCGGGTTCACCAGCGCGCCGTCAAACAACCAGCGGTCCTGGATACGCACCGGCTTGAATATGCCCGGGATGGCATAGGACGCGCGGATGGCATCGACCATGCGGCCGCGGCTTAACCAGACTTCGTGACCCGTCCCGATCTCCGTCGCGATTGCAGTGAAAGGCTTTTCGAGATCCTCGATACGGAGGTCGTCAAGCTGATGTTCCAGAGCGTCGCTGAGCCGCTGCCCGTTGATCAGACCTGAGCCCGCGAGATTGAGATCGAAGAAGCCGAACATCCGTCGCGGCGTCATGGTGCGTGCGAAAGCTTCGATCGCCTCGAACTCGCCAGCCGCATAACAGCCCCCGACAACGGCACCGATGGACGTGCCGGCAATCACGTCCGGGACGATCCCCGCTGACTCGAGCGCCTTGATGACCCCGATGTGTGCCCAGCCGCGTGCCGCGCCACCCCCGAGGGCCAAACCGATTTTGCGATCATTCATCGCCGACCCCTGCAGGTGACCAAACCGTTCCCCGCTGTCCCGAACGCGGACAGCCTTAGACCTGCGTGTGACAAATTGTATGCCAGTGCGGGTTCACGAGCCCTCAACGCGCTTGAGGCCGACGACGCCCTCGCGATCGCGTTCCGCCGTGAGGCGACGGTAAAAGCAACTCCGCGCTCCGGTATGACAGGCAACCCCATTGCCGCGCACGTGGACGCGGACCTCCACAACGTCCTGATCGCAGTCAGTGAACATCTCAGTGATCCGGAGGACGTTCCCGCTTTCCTCGCCCTTTTTCCAAAGACGGGCGCGGGATCGGCTCCAGAAATGGGCGTCTCCGGTCTCGATCGAGGCGGCCAGGGCTTCGTGGTTCATCCACGCGAACATCAGCACGTCCTTGCTGGTCGCATCGGTCACGATCGCGGGAATCAGGCCGTCTTCGTCGAATTTCGGCTGGAATTGGCTCCCGGTCTCGATGTCTTTGCCATCGGAGCGCGGCGGAAACTGCGGTTTGGGCACGGCAATCTCTCAATGCTTATGGGGCTGCGACGGGCCAGAGGTGCGTGTCGCGGCGGTCAGTCCGGACCCGTTGTGGTTCCGTTTCGGGGTGCGGGACGTTATATGCGAACATGAGACCGGGTAGGGCCTGCGTCTCGGTGATCGGGGTGAGTGTCATGGCCGACCTGAACGACATCTACAACACGCGGATCATGGAGCTGGCAGCCGAGATCCCGCGGACCGATCGTTTGGCGAATGCGGAGGCGACCGCGACAGCGCACTCAAAGCTTTGTGGCTCGACCCTCACGGTCGATATCGTCATGGACGGCGACGTGTTCGCTGATTACGGCCAGACCGTGAAAGCCTGTCTGCTCGGCCAGTCGTCTGCGTCGGTGGTCGGCCGTGAGATCGTCGGCACGCATGTCGACGAGTTTCGCAATGTCGCAGGCGAGATGCGGGCAATGCTCAAGGAAGGGGCCGACGGCCCTGGAGGGCGCTGGGCCGACCTACGTGTGCTCGAGCCCGTCCGCGATTACCGCGCACGACATGCCTCGACCCTGTTGGTGTTCGATGCCATCGAGAAAGCCCTCGCCGAACGCGACGCCCATGCCTCCGACACCCATGCCTCCGACACCCACGACGAACGACCGCGCGTCGCAGCCGTTGGTGCCTGACGCGGATGACGACCGAGTAAGTCCGCCGCGTGACCGGCCCTCGGGGCGCATCGCTCGTGCGATGCTCAAGGCACCCATCTATTTTTATCGCTGGACCATCCGGCCATGGCTGGGCTGGCGCTGCCGTCATCTGCCGACGTGTTCCGATTACGCGCTCGAAGCGATCGACCGAAACGGTGCGTGGCGCGGGGGGTGGCTGACGCTGTCGCGTCTGGTGCGGTGCCAACCTTTTGGCACGGCAGGCGTCGATCCGGTCCCCGATATCCGATGTGATCATCACCCGCTCGCCCCGTGGCGCTACGGCCGCTGGACCGGCGCGCATATGCCTGATGATCAGAAGTGGGATATCAACGCGCCGCCGACGCGCACGGCTGGCGGCGACGACACGGCCGGGCGGAAGGCCCGCATCCCCCATGTCAAACAGCCGCCGCCAGCCCGTCCCCCCTCGGGACAGTGACGGTATTGCCCGCGACTACTGCCGCGCCACGGGACCCGTTCTCGGCGATACGGTCGGCGGAGACGATCCCGCATCGCGAAGGACCCGTGCCCGCCCGTACCAGTACTCGGCGCGCTCCGCATCAGCTTGAAGGCCGATTGCGCCAAGCCGTCTGATCTCGCGTTCATCAAACGTCTCAGCAAGCGCGCGAGCGCCAAGACTGAGCCCGATGTCGGCGGCCCGTTTGAAGAACAATCGTGCCGTGTTGACGTTGCCATCGCGCAACGCCTGGTCGCCGCGCCGCACATAGAACTGTGCTTTCCGCCGCTGGGCTTCCGTGAGCGCTTTCGGTTGTGGGGTCGTGGAGGCCGGTGGGGCCACCGGCTGCGACCTTGCACCAATCGACGTCCCGGCCTGCGGCAGTCGCGTTGCCGGCGCCGTTGAGGGTGCCGATGCGGCAGCCCCTCGCGTAATCGGGACGGCCTGAGGCCGGGCCGTCTCTTTGTCCGCAGGCGTTGCCCGCAGAACGCGAACCGGCTCCTGCGCTGTCGGCTGGATCTCTCGGCGTTCCGGCGTCAGCGCCACTGTCGCACCGGCAAGCTTCTCACCATCGAGCGCCATGATCGCAAACTCGATGAGAATGCGTTCGCTGACCCCGCCCGGCATGTTGATCGCGAGGGCGTTGAGCGCCGCAATCGGTATCGCCCAGGTGTTTGCCGAGATCCGGTAGCCCTGCGTAAGTTTCGCCGTCTCCGGCAATCCCGTAACGCGGACGAAACTCATTGGCGGCAGGGTTTCGCGTTCCTCGATGTCAACGCGAACGGGCGTGTCACCGCCTTTCGCAATCGCAATCTCGGACGGGATTTTGAGGCCGGGCCGCGACTGAGGCGATTGCGCCTCGACGCCACCGCGACCGAATTCAAGCGTCAGGCAAAGCAAGATGCCGGTGAGGCGGAGACCCATTCGCGCGATGGCATAGCGCACGCCGCGCGCGACGCCATGTTTGCGCGCGCCGGCATCCGCAACCCCCTGACGCGCCGTCTCGCGGGCATCAGAGGTGGTGCAAGCGGATGTCATGACGGCCCCCTAGCGCTGTGCCTGTTCGCGCCGGCGCTCCATCCAGGTCATAAACTCCCGGAAGAGGCGCTCCTGTTCAGCCGGATTGTTCGGCGCGGCACCGGCCACCTGCGAGCGGGCGAGGTTGCGGTCCACGGCGGCACCGCCGACCTGACGGCGCGAGATGAGTGCCGGCGGTGCGTTGGTGTTGAGCCACTCCTGCGCGGCCGGGAACCGTCGCCAGTTCTTCAGGTTGGCTGCGAGATTGACCGTCCGCCACTTCTTGCGGCGCGGTGGCTGCTTCATCTTCTCGAAGTTGTCGAAGAAGGCCTTCACGAAGCGCGCGACCCGGGCATAGCGCTTGGTGTCTTTCGGCCAGTTGTAGGCCGCCAGCACCGTACTCACGCCGATCGTCTCGACGGTCTCGCCCTCCGGGATGAGGCCCGGATAATCCTTCGCCTCGAGCGTCACGGGGATGTAGTCGTTCTCGAGCTTCTCGTTGAACTCGACGCCGACCATCTTGAAGTTCTTTTCCTTCGCGATCTGGCCGAACGAGCGCAGTGGGCTGCCGCACACGCAGATTGTGGCATCAAGCTCGCCGTTCTCCATCTTCGAGAACGCATCGCCCTGGCCCATATTGAACTCGACTGGCTTGATGCCGAGCGCCTGCATGACGAGGCGGATCGTCAGCTGTGTGCCGCTGCCCTTGTTTGAGAAGTTGACCTTCTTTCCTTCGAGGTCCTGCACCGAGTTGATACCGGCATCCTTGCGCACGGCGATATGCATCTCGTCGACGAACAGACGCGTGATGTAGGCGAGGCGGTTGGCAAGGTTCCCGCCAAGCTCACCTGTCTGCTGATAGTGCGTCATGGTGTTCGACTGGGTGATGCCCATGTCGATCCCGCGGAGATACAGGATGTCGCGCACGTTGTGGGCGCCGCCTCGGCCGACAATCGGCAGGATGCGAAGGGCATCGCCTTCGTTGATCGCAGCCGCGATGTCGTAGGCGTAGAAAAGGAAGCTGCCGTTCGGGTTGCCGGAGATAATCGTGACCACGTTCTCGTTCACGGTCTCGCGGTACTTGTCAGCGACCGCTGAGCGCAGAGTACGGCTGCGCGAGCGCGTCACCGTCTTCTGCCGTCTGTTGTTTGCCTGCGCGATCTTGAATGCGCCGGTCTGCTGTTTGGCCGTCTCCGCGGCTGCGACGGGTAGACCGCCCGCTCCGACGAACAAAAGACCACTGAACGCCAGCGCTGAAAGCCTGCCGACGCAACTTAACTGTGTGCGTGTCACAACGTCCCCCACAAAGGATTCACTCTGACCGCCACGCGCCAGCTCACCACAGCCAGCGACCTCTCCCACCCTCAGTGCTAGGGCTTCAGAAGGCGTTTGCAAACGCTCCGCGAGAGCACAATTTAACCGTGTAAGCAGGCGTTTGCGGACATTCGGCATGCGCCCGGTTCGCCGCCGAGGCCTGCGCGACAGACCGAAACATAACCGCCGCCGGTTGACTTGATGGAGGGAATACGGCCACTGCGCGGGGCTCGGCAAACCGAGACCTACAAATCTTACCTGCGATCGTTGGCAGAGAGTGAGACCCCATGTCTGAGATTGAGCTCGTCTTCCCGGACGGCGCCAAGCGCGCCTACCCACACGGCATCACCGGGAAAGAGCTGGCAGAGTCGATTTCGAAATCGCTTGCCAAAAAAGCCGTCGCATACAGCCTCGACAATGAATTGCGGGACCTGACCGACCCGATTGAGCGGGGCGGCGAAGTCGCGATCGTCACGCGGCGCGACCCTGAAGCGCTGGAGCTGATCCGGCACGATTGCGCGCACGTGATGGCCGAAGCGGTCCAGGACCTGTTTCCCGATGCCAAAGTGACGATCGGACCGGTCATCGAAACCGGCTTCTACTACGACTTCGATCGCGATGTGCCGTTCACGCCGGACGACCTGCCGAAGATCGAGGCGCGCATGCGCGAGATCATCAAGCGCAACGCGCCGTTCACGAAGGAGGTGTGGAGCCGCGAGAAAGCCGCCGCGCACTTCGAGAAGACGGGCGAGCCCTACAAGGTCGAGTTGCTCGACGCGATCCCGGAAGGCGAGGACGTCAAGATCTATGCCCAGGGCGAGTGGATGGACCTCTGCCGCGGCCCGCATATGCCGTCGACCGGTGAAGTGGGCGATGCGTTCAAGCTGATGAGCATCGCAGGCGCGTATTGGCGCGGCGATAGCAATCGCAAGATGCTGCAGCGGATCTACGGCACGGCGTTTGCCGAGAAGAAGCAACTCGCCGAGCACCTGCACAATCTTGAAGAGGCCGCCAAACGCGACCACCGCAAGCTCGGGCGCGAGATGGACCTGTTCCACTTTCAGGAGGAAGGACCGGGGGTCACGTTCTGGCACGCCAAAGGCTGGCAGCTTCATCAGAACCTGACGAACTACATGCGGCGGCGAAACACGGCCGCCGGATATTCCGAGGTCAACGCGCCGATGATCCTGGAGCGGTCATTGTGGGAAACGTCGGGCCACTGGGAGTGGTACCACGAGAACATGTTCACGACGGTCACCGAGGATGAGCGCCAGTTTGCGATCAAGCCGATGAACTGTCCGGGCCACGTCGAGATCTTCAAGCACGGTCTGCGATCATATCGCGAGCTGCCTTATCGCATTTGCGAGTTTGGCTACGTGCATCGTTACGAGCCGTCTGGCGCGCTCCACGGATTGATGCGCGTGCGCGGGTTCACGCAGGACGATGCGCACATCTTCTGCACGGAAGAGCAGTTGGAAGCCGAGTGCCTGATCATCAATGATCTGATCCTGACGATCTATCGCGATTTCGGCTTCACGGATTTCACGGTGAAGCTGTCAACGCGACCGGAAAAGCGGGTCGGCACCGACGCGCAGTGGGACCGCGCTGAAGACGTCATGACGCGCGTGCTCAAGAAGATCGAAGCTCAGAGCAACGGGCGGATCAAGACGGGCATCAACGAAGGCGAGGGTGCATTCTACGGTCCGAAATTCGAGTACGTGCTTCGCGATGCGATTGGGCGCGAATGGCAATGCGGGACGAACCAGGTTGATTTCAATCTGCCGGAGCGTTTCGGTGCGTTTTACATCGATGCGAGCGGTGAGAAGCGCGAACCGGTAATGCTTCACCGGGCGATCCTGGGCTCGTTCGAACGGTTCCTTGGTATCCTCATCGAGAACTATGCGGGCAAGTTCCCGCTCTGGCTCGCGCCTCAGCAGGCCGTCGTCTGCACGATTGTCTCGGAAGCAGACGACTACGCGCGCGAAGTGAAGGAGCTGCTTGCGAAGGCGGGTCTTCGTGCGGAAACCGACCTCCGTAACGAGAAGATCAACTACAAGGTGCGCGAGCACTCTCTCGCCAAAGTCCCGGTGTTGCTCGTCGCAGGGCGGCGCGAAGCCGAGGAGGGGACGTTGTCCGTTCGCCGCCTCGGTTCGAAGGACAGTGTGGTCATGCCCCGAGATGAGTTGATTGCCGCACTCGTAAAAGAAGCAACGCCTCCCGATATGCGAAGCTCCCAAGAGACCGAAGCAGCCACGGCAGCTTGATGAGCCACTACGCCGACGATTCCGATCCGATGCTCCTTGAACGGCCCGAACCGCCCACCCCTACCGCGTTCGCACCTGAGCGGCGATCGCGACGTGAGAAGGCAAAAGCCGCACTCAGGCGTCTTCGCGAGCGCGTGCGGCTCAAGTTCCCGGAACTGACGTACGCCTCACCGGACGACCCGTGGGTTCGCCGGATGACGATCCGGACCGTCGAGCATCTCGCTGGCCGCAACTACTTCGTCAAACCTTACGAGCGCTGGATCCGCGACCACATCGCACTCGGCAAACCGATCATCCGACCGATGCTGGGCCTGATCGACATCGACTTCGACGTCGAGGGGCATTGGCCGCCGAAGGGTCTCGATCACGACGCACCGCTGGTGATTGTCGCAAACCACCCTTACGGCGTGCTCGATGGCATTGGCGCGCTGCGGCTGGCCGAGGAACTCGACCGGCCGTTCAAGGTGCTCATCCACAAAGACCTCATGAAGGTGCCGGAGATCCGCGACTACTGTCTGCCGATTAATTTCGAGCCGACACGCGAGGCACAGGCGAGCAACATCAAGGTCCGTAACGAAGCGCTGAAGCTGTTGAAGGGCGGCACGACCATCGTCGTCTTTCCTGCAGGCGGCGTTGCGACCGCGCCGGCCCCTTGGGGCCTCGGCGAGGCCGTCGAGCTACCGTGGAAGACGTTTACCGCGCGGATGATCCTGGCAGCCCGCGCACAGGTCGTGCCGATGTATTTCGAGGGCCAGTGCTCGCGTTCGTTCCACGTCGTCTCACAGTCGGGCCAGACGCTTCGGTCAGCGCTGCTGATCCACGAACTCCGCCGCCGCGTCGGCTCGACGCTGAAGGGCCGCATCGGCGAGATCATCCCGTTCGAAGAGTTGAAAGACGCCTCCGGCGGCGACCGCAAGGCGGTCATCGATTATCTCTTCGACAAGGTGCACGCGCTTTCCGACCGCCCGGTTGCGAAAATCAAAGCCGACCAGGATCGCCTCGCCCCCTGGCTCAAGGCCTAAGTCCGGCTTACACGGCGCTCAGGACATGCACCTTGCGGTCGGAGAGAAGGTCGCTGACCTTGCGTGCGTACTCTTTCATGTGGGGCGCGCGGAGATGGGCTTCGAGGTGTTCGGCGCTCGCCCAGCGCTCGACGACGACGAACGTGTCGTCACCCGTCGCTGAGATCGTCATCGGATGATCGACGGTCGGCTCGTAGGCGATGCAGCCGTCCTCGGCATGGACCGCCGGCACGTTCGCCTTGAACGCTTCCAAAACCTCAGCACGCTTGCCGGGCTTGCAGGTGATCACAGCCATCACGTGGACTTCGGACATCGGGTGAACTCGCTTGGTTACTTATGACGCGGCCGCGTGTGTCGACCGCACTGCATGTCGTGTCAGCCTCGCCCGCGATAGGGCGCGACGCCTTGATCGGGAAGCCAGACGCCGTCGGGGAGCTTGCCCGTCTGCCAGAAGACGTCAATCGGGATGCCGCCGCGCGGGTACCAGTAGCCGCCGATCCGCATGAAGTGCGGTTCGAGAAGGCCGGCCAGCCGCTTGGCAATCGCGACCGTGCAGTCCTCGTGGAAGGCACCGTGGTTCCGAAACGCGCCGAGATACAGCTTCAGCGACTTGGATTCGACGAGCCATTGATTGGGCACGTAGTCGATCACGAGATGCGCGAAGTCCGGCTGGCTGGTGACCGGACAGATCGAGGTGAACTCGGGCGCGGTGAACCGCGCAACGTACGGGCTGTCGGGATGCGGGTTCGGGACACGGTCGAGCGCGGCCGTCTCGGGGTCATCGGGCAGTCCGACATCCTGGCCGAGATGCGTCGTTTGCGGCTTGTCCGACATCGCGAACTCCTAGGCCGGCGCGAGACCGAGGCGGGCGTCGCGGCTCCTGAGCCACCAGACGAACGGCAGCGCTAAGAGCACCATCCAGGCCTTGCCGATCACCTGACCCGTCAGGAAATCGAGTGAGCCGAAGGCGATCGACAGAAACACGACGCTGTCGACAACAAGGCCGACGAAACTCGATGCGACGACGGCTGAGATGAAGTTCTTCCGCTGCAGCGGCGTGTAGACCGCGAGGTCCGCCAGCTCTGCAATCAGGAACGCGAGCGCCGATGCGATCACCAGCGCGGGCGGCGCGAGAAACGCCGAAAGTGCCGCGCCGATCAGGATCGCGGCGACCGACCAGGCGATGCCGAGGCGGCGTTGCACGAGATCGCGAAGGACGAAGGCTAGGCCAACGACGAGCACCGCGCTCGGCGCCATGATGCCGAAGCCGACCGGGATCAGGCACGGGCTTTGCGGCGGGCAGACGGTGCCGACGTTCTGGATCAGCCAGTTCGCGGCGGGAACGCAGGCGGTGAACAAAGCAAAAAAGACGGCCCCTTCGACCGTCCGGCGGGTCAGCATTTTCAATCTCCGATTTGTATAGCGCAACGAGATGGCGCGCTTGCTGAAGCGCCGCGTTATAGGTCCGGCGCGATCGGCACGGCAAGCCCGGGCTTCGGTAAACCTGCTTGCAACGTCAATGGCGTTTGAGCCGCCTCTATCGCTCGCCACCAAGCTGCGAGGCGAGCGCGTCGAGCTCGCCGGCATGGGCCTCGCGGGAGACAGGCGCGCGGCCGGCACGCCGAAACCAATAGCGCGCATTGCCCTCGTCGCCCTCGATCAGGTGGACGATCGCATGCAGCCAGTCGGCGTTGGTGTCACCTTCGTGGGCTTGCGCAATCGTGTGCGCCGTCTCCCAGTCGCCGTCCCGCGCGGCCGCGATGCCGGCATTGAGTTGTGCTGTCAGATCCCGGTCGTCGGTCATGACCCCTTGGGTTCTCTCCGTGTGATCGATGACTTCAAGTTGTCAGCGAAGCACGATAGAGACGATCAGCAAAGCGTCATACATCTGGAGTGGGCCCCTATGACCGCGATCCTCGACATTGCCGGACGTGAGATCCTCGATAGCCGCGGCAATCCGACGGTCGAAGTCGATGTCATTCTTGAAGACGGAACGCTCGGCCGGGCGGCGGTTCCGTCAGGCGCTTCAACGGGTGCCCATGAAGCCAACGAGCTGCGCGACGGCGACAAGGGCCGTTACCTCGGCAAGGGTGTCCAGAAGGCGGTCGCTGCCGTCAACGGCGACATCTTCGATGCGATCCGCGGGATGGAAGCCGAGGACCAACGCCGCATTGATCACGCGATGATCCGCCTCGACGGCACCGAGAACAAATCGAAGCTTGGGGCGAACGCGATCCTTGGCACGTCGCTCGCGGTTGCGAAGGCTGCCGCCGACTCAAGCGGGCTGTCGCTTTACCGCTACCTCGGCGGGGCAGACGCGCATGTGTTGCCCGTGCCCATGATGAACATCATCAATGGCGGCGCGCATGCCGATAACCCGATCGACATCCAGGAGTTCATGGTGATGCCGGTCGGCGCCGAGACGTGCTCCGACGCGATCCGGATGGGCGCTGAGATCTTTCACACACTGAAGAAGAAACTCTCGGAAGCTGGCCACAACACCAACGTCGGCGATGAGGGCGGCTTCGCACCGAACCTCAAGTCAACGGATGAAGCGCTGGGCTTCATCATGGCGTCCGTCGAGACCGCCGGTTACGCGCCCGGGGACGATGTGATGCTCGCGCTCGACTGCGCATCGACCGAGTATTTCGCCGATGGTCGCTACACGCTTGCCGGCGAAGATCGCACGTTCGAGCCGGAGGCGATGGCGGAGTACCTCGCCGAATTCGTTGGTCGGTATCCGATCGTCTCGATCGAAGACGGAATGGCGGAAGACGACTGGGCCGGTTGGAAGGCGCTCACCGACAAGGTCGGCGCTCGCTGCCAACTCGTCGGCGACGATCTGTTCGTGACCAACCCGACCCGCCTTGCACGCGGGATCGGAGAGGGCGTCGGCAATTCCATCCTCGTGAAGGTCAATCAGATCGGGACGCTCACCGAGACACTCGATGCGGTCCGCCTCGCGCATACGAACAGCTACACAGCCGTCATCTCGCACCGGTCAGGCGAGACAGAAGACTCCACGATCGCGGATCTCGCAGTCGCAACCAACGCTGGGCAAATCAAGACGGGTTCGCTGTCACGGTCGGACCGGCTTGCGAAGTACAACCAACTGATCCGCATTGAGGAAGAGCTGGGCGACACTGGCGCCTACGCCGGCCGCAGCGTCGTGCCGGCGGGGCGGTAAGTCGTGCGTAATCTGAACGGCGCTTTACCTGCGATTAAGTGCCGACGCCTAAAAGAGACGAGCCCGCAAGGGCATCAAGCGATCGTCTGTTGTGCATCGATCCAAATCCGGGATGTGGCATGAAACGCGGTCGACGCGCAGGGCTGGTGTTGCTGACTGCGATCGCCATCGCCGCCTATTTCACGCATCACATCCGCTCCGGAAAGTACGGTCTCGAAACCCAGGCGAGGCTCGATGGCGATCTGTTGATCGTTCGCCGTCAGATCCAGGGTCTCGAGACCGTGCGAACGGAGTTACGGCGGGATATCGCGCTCTTGACCGCGTCACCCCCAAGCACCGATCTGGTCGAGGAACTCGCGCGGACGGAGCTTGGCTACGCCTATCCCTCCGACCGGATCGTCATCCCAGGGCCGGCCTCCGACCGCTGAGATCAGGGCTCAAGCGCGGCGAATGCGCTTAACGCCGCCGCTTCGCTTGCCGTTGGCAGGCATTCGCCGGATGTCGTACAGCTAAGGAAATGACGGGCGTTTGGGCGGAGCTGTCCCATCCGCACGATGATCGATGCTGGAGCAACCCATGCAGTTTTCAAGCAGCGCCGCCACGACGGTGAACGTCGAGAGCGTTGATTTCAGCAAAGAGCAGGAACTCCACGCGTATCGCGAGATGCTGCTGATCCGGCGCTTTGAGGAGAAGGCTGGTCAGCTTTACGGCATGGGATTCATCGGCGGCTTCTGTCACCTTTACATCGGGCAGGAAGCCGTCGTCGTTGGGCTGCAGATGTGCGCCAAGGACGGCGATCAGGTCATCACGACCTATCGCGATCACGGCCATATGCTTGCAACCGATATGGATCCCAAGGGCGTCATGGCCGAGCTCACCGGCCGCCGCAGCGGTTACTCGCGCGGCAAGGGCGGCTCAATGCACATGTTCTCGAAGGAGAAGAATTTCTACGGCGGCCACGGCATCGTCGGTGCTTCGGTCCCGATCGGCGCAGGCCTTGCGTTCGCAAACCGGTATCGCGGCAACGACAACGTCTGCTTCTGCTATTTCGGTGATGGCGCCGCCAACCAGGGTCAGGTCTACGAGACCTTCAACATGGCCAAGCTCTGGAGCCTGCCGGTTGTGTTCGTAATCGAGAACAACCGCTACGCCATGGGCACCTCGATCGAGCGTTCGGCTGCGACCACGGACTTCTCCCAGCGCGGTGCGTCGTTCGACATTCCCGGTGAAAAGGTCGACGGCATGGACGTCCGCGCCGTGAAGGCCGCGGGCGAACGCGTCGTGGCCCAAATGCGGCGCGGCGACGGTCCCTACATCCTGGAGATGATGACCTATCGTTATCGGGGCCACTCGATGTCGGACCCCGCTAAGTACCGGACCCGTGATGAGGTCGACAAAGTCCGACAGGAGCAGGACCCGATCGAACGGGTGCGCGCACGCATCCTCGAACGCCAGTTCGCAACCGAAGATGAGCTGAAGGCGATCGACAAGAACGTGCGCGCGCGCATCAACGAGGCGGCAGAGTTCGCACAGAACGATCCCGAGCCCGATCCGAGCGAGCTTTACACCGACATCCTGATCGAAACCCCGGTGGCAGCGGAGTAGCGACCCCACCGATGGCAACCATCAAGGCAATCTCCGCGCTTGTGTTCATCGCCCTCGGCGTCTGGATGGCGGTCCTGATCGCTTGTCAGTTCATGGCCATGCGCTATGTCGCGGCGCACGAGAAGTGGAAGTACAAGCAAGCCGTCCGCAAATGGCGGTTTGAAGATGCCGCTGTGGTTGTCCGTCCGGAAGGCATGGTGTGGCTCACCCGCGTGCGTCTGCTCCTGCGCTCAGGCATGGTGCTGCTCGGCATCGCCGCGTTCACCGCCGTCGGCATCATCGTGTTCGGCCCCGGCCTCGTGAAGGAGGGCGCATGAACGATCTCTCCAACCGGCCGGCGGCGTATTCTGATCTCGAAAAGGTGCCGCCGCACCTCATCGCCGAGATCATCAACGGTGAGCTGGTTGTCCAGCCGCGCCCGACGTTCGGTCATGGCGGGGCGACAAACACGCTGGCAGCTGTCCTTACCGGTCCGTTTCAGTTCGGTCAGTCAGGTCCGGGCGGCTGGGTGTTTGTCACTGAGCCGGAGTTTCATTTTTCGCCCCATGTCGTCGTGCCGAAGATTGGGGGCTGGCACTCTGGCCGTCTGCCGGAGAACATCGCCGAGTTGAATTCGACCGATGTCGCGCCCGACTGGTTGCTCGAGGTGCTCTCTCCATCGACGGAGGATTACGACCGTCATGAGAAGCGTGCGATCTATGCAGAGGCTGGTGTCCGGCACCTTTGGTACATCGACCCGCGTACGAAAGTGCTTGAAGTCTTCCGGCGCCAAGCCGCCGATTGGCTGCTGGTCCAGACGGTCAAGGGTTCGCAAGACGTCACGGCTGAGCCGTTCGACGCAATCACCTTCTCGCTCGGGCTGCTGTGGCCGTTTGATCCCGCACCGGCCGGCTCCAAGACCGGAGAGCGGCGGTCATGAACGACCTCTCGAACCGGCGGGGCTCGGGGCCTCGTTGTCGGAGACCGGCATTGCCGGTCCGCGGCACGAACAGCGACACCGGGAGCATCGCCGCGCCGCCCCGTTTGAAGCGTTATCCTCGCGTCTGGCCGCTCGACCAGCTCTGGTTTGCGGACGCGAAAGGGCGCCGGCAATGACCTTCACGCACGCCTGACGTTGATATCGACGCGCTCCCAACACTCCGCAACACACGCATCAACCCCCCACTGAGACCCCCGCATGCCCACGCAGATCCTCATGCCCGCCCTGTCGCCGACGATGGAAGAAGGCAAGCTCGCCAAGTGGCTTGTTGCGGAGGGCGACGATGTTACGTCCGGCATGGTGATCGCCGAGATCGAAACCGACAAGGCGACGATGGAGGTCGAGGCGGTCGACGAAGGAAAGCTCGGCAAAATCCTTGTCG
>JBCBXS010000280.1:0-3885 GCA_039816475.1 Pseudomonadota bacterium
CGAGGTGAACGTTGATCTGCTGGCTGCGCTCAATCGTGCCGGCACACCGACGTACGCGATCACCAACTTCAGCCGCGAGAAATGGGCAGAGTGTGTTGTTCGATTTCCGTTTCTCAACTCGTTCGCCGGTGCCGTCGTCTCGGCGCATGAGGGCGTGATCAAGCCCGACCCAAGGATCTATGAATGCTTGGCTGAGCGCTACGATCTCGATCTTGGTCGATGTGTTTTCATCGATGACAGCTCACGCAATATTGCCGCGGCCGATGCCTTGGGCATGACCACGATCCACTACACGGGCGTCGAAATCGACGTGGCCGCAGAGCTGCGACGCCTCGGGCTCGCTTTTTAGGCGAACGGCACAGCTAACAAGCAGGCGGCACGGTCGCTCGCTCAATAAGTCCGCATACATTTGCACGCGGCCAACGGCTGGGCTCCTCGCAGCTCCGTGTGGGGAATTGCCGCCCTACATACCGTTTCATCAAACCTTCAAGAAACGGTCATCCAGACGAAACGCAACGGCTTTAAAGGCACCGGCGAACAGTAGGGGGCCGCCGTGCTAAGCTATCAGTCGCTGACCCGTCGTTTCGGAAGCAACATCGCCGTTGATGCGGTGTCTTTTGATGTCCCGGATGGACAACTTGTCGGCGTGATCGGTCGCTCCGGTGCCGGAAAGTCGACGCTCCTGCGCATGACGAACCGGTTGCTCGACCCGAGCGACGGCGCGATCATTTTTCAGGACCGCGATGTCACTGCTCTGACAGGCGCAAAGAAGCGCGCTTGGCAGAGCGAGTGCGCGATGATCTTCCAGCAGTTCAATCTTGTCCCGCGCCTCGATGTGCTGACGAACGTCATTCTCGGACGTCTCAACGAGCAGTCGACAACGCGATCCATTCTGAAATTTTTCACCAAGGAAGAGCGCGAGCGAGCGGTCATGCTGCTCGATCGCTTCGGGATCGCGCAGACAGCCCTGCAACGCGCGGAAACGCTTTCGGGTGGTCAGCAGCAGCGCGTCGCGATCTGCCGCGCGATGATGCAAAACCCAGGGGTCGTCCTTGCCGACGAGCCGATCGCATCGCTCGATCCGCTCAACGCGCGCCTCGTGATGGAAGCGCTGCAGGACATCAACCGCGAAGAAAAAATCACCGTCATTTGCAACCTGCACACGCTCGATACCGCGCGCACTTACTGCGACCGGATCGTTGGTATGCGGGACGGCGCTGTGGTGTTCGACGGAACCGGGGCGGATCTCACCGACGAAATGGCGCGTGAGATCTACGGGGCCGAAGCGAACGAGGCCTTTGAAGGCACAATCACATCAACAGCTTTGGGAGAGATCCCAAGGGTAGCGGCCGAGTAATCGCTCGGGCGGCTCCTCTGCAATTGGCAGAGATATATCGATCCAACAGGAGTAGTTCATGTTCAACAAGACGCTTGGCACGGCTGTGCTGGCCGCTGCATTCGCTGTTGCGCCGTCTGCAATGGCGAAGGTCGAGTACACCGGCCCGAAGTTCGACTTCTCGAAAGTCCAGTCTGAATTCCGCATCGGCTTCCTCGGCGACGAAGCTGCTCAGGATCTCCTGACGCGGAACCAGTGCCTCAAGGATTATGTCGAAGCTGCTTTCGGCGTCCCGGCCAAGATGTTCACGTTCAAGGACTATGCCGGCACGATGGAATCGATGCTCGGCGGCAACCTTGACTACACATGGTTCGGTTCGTCGGGCTACGCCGGCATGTATCTGGAAAACCCAGATGCCGTCGTTCCCGTCATGACGCGCATGCAGCCAACCGGTGACACGGGTTATTACTCGGTCATGGTCGCTCGTGCCGACAGTGGCATCAAGAAGCTGGAAGACACGAAGGGCAAGAAGCTCGGCTTCGCTGACCCCAACTCGACGTCTGGCTTCCTCATCCCATCCATCGAGCTGGTCGAGAAGGTCGGTGACCTCGACGGTTACTTCGGTTCGACGAAGTTTATGGGTGGCCACGAGAACGGCGTTCTCGGTGTCCTGAACAAAGACGTCGACGTCGCTGTGACCTGGGTGTCAGGTGTTGGCGAATGGACCGAAGGCTACACGTCGGGCAACCTTCGCAAGATGGTCGACAAGGGCATCCTGAACATGGACGACATCGTCCAGGTCTGGTCTTCGAAACTGATCCCGAACGGCCCGATCGTGATGCCGAAG
Organism: Pseudomonadota bacterium; assembly: GCA_039816475.1. GTDB lineage: Bacteria > Pseudomonadota > Alphaproteobacteria > Rhizobiales > Hyphomicrobiaceae > JBCBWG01. Next base: position 2,184 of record JBCBXS010000280.1, read on the forward strand.
AAGCTGCCGAAAGAAGCTCGTGACACGATGCTCGGCATGAAGCAGTGGATCCTCAAGAACGATCCGAAGTGCAACGAGAACATCGCAAACGGCCTCGTCAAAGCCTGGGTGCCGGTCGACCACTCGTTCTACGAGTCGATCGTCAAGGCCCGCAAAGCCAAGCTTGAAAAGAAGAAAAACTAAGCGCGTCTCGCGCGAAGTTCCTGCCGGCGATCCACGCGGTCGCCGGCAGTTTTGTGTGCCGGCATCCGTCATGACCACAGGCTTTGGTGGCCTTTGCGGCATCGCCGTTTTGCCGAGCACCCGACCATGCAACTGGCCCAGCCCGTTGTGGTGACGTTCCGACAAGCAGTCAGAGGCCAGTGCAATGGCGACGGCGCAGATCGCACCCTCCCAGATGGATTTCCTAGAACAAGAGTTGCGTCGCCAATCGCGCCAGCGCCTCTTCGTTACGCTGTTTGGCATCGGCGTCACCGCCGCCGTGGTTGCCTTCGGCGTCGATTACGCGAACCGCGTAAACGCCAGTCCCTTCAGTGAGGGGATTGTTCAGATTTTCGACTATCCCGTCGATATGTTCGTTGAGGCCTTTCAAGGCGGCCTCGCAAATTTCATCACGCAGTGCCTGCGTTATCTTCCCGATCTCCTGTCGACCATCAACATTGCGATATTTTCGACGGCCATCGGCTTTCTACTCGCCGTCGTCCTCGCCTGCATCGCCAGCGCAAACCTTGTGAAGAACCGCTTCATCGTCTGGACGACGCGGCGTTTCCTCGACCTGTTCCGCTCATTTCCAGAACTGGTGATCGCCAAGGTTCTCCTCTTCCTGATGGGGTTCAATCTCATCCCCGTGGTCGTTGCGATCACGATCCACACGGCCGGCGCCTTAGGCAAACTCTTCTCCGAGGCGATCGAAAATGCCGACGAGAAGCCGCTAGACGGGCTGCGCTCGGTTGGGGCGACATGGACACAGCGCATCTTCTTCGGGGTGTTCCCGCAAGTTATGCCGCTGTTCTACTCGTACGGACTGCTGCGCCTTGAGATCAACGTGCGCGCGTCGACGATCCTCGGCTTCGTCGGCGCTGGCGGCATTGGACAGGCCCTTTACACAGCCATCCAGCTCAGACACGGCGATGAGATCATGGCGATCATGTTCATGCTCATCCTCACAATCGTCGCGCTTGATTACTTCTCGGGCTTTGTCCGGAACCGCATTATCGGAGTGCAGCAGTAATGGCGATCGCTGAGACACCGACATCGCTTGATGCCGTCACGGAGCATGTCCACCGGGCGGCAAGGAAAAATTTCCGGCGTTTCGTTTTCTTTAGCGCGATCTGTCTCGCGTATCTGATTTTCGCTTTCTATAATCTCGGATTGAATAAGGCGGTTGAAAGCTGGAACCCGGAACGGGCATCGCTTTTCCTCCTCGATATGTATGCGCATAAGGACCACATCACGCGAAATGCGCGTGAACCGGACAAGGTCCAGATCGCACTCGAGGGTGACTTCCGCTCGGTCTATAAAGAGCCACCCGCTTGGTATGCATTCGACACCGCGACCGGCGCTGCGCGCGTGACCTTCGAGAATGGCGGGGTCATGACGATCTTTGCCGAGCGCGCGACCGTCGAATGGCCCGGTGCGGCGCAACCCTATGAGTTCCGAAAGTACGACAACGGGAAACCGTACGTCGTAGGCTTCGAAGCTG
>JBCBXS010000281.1:0-3876 GCA_039816475.1 Pseudomonadota bacterium
GTCGATGACCACCTGCGCGCCGTTGGCGAAGTCACCGAACTGCGCCTCCCACACGGTCAGCGTGTTTGGCTCAGCAAGGCTGTAGCCATACTCGAAGCCGAGCACCGCTTCTTCCGAGAGCATCGAGTTGATGACCTCGAAGCGGGCCTGATCGGGGCCAATCTGCTTGAGCGGCGTGTAGCGGCGTTCGGTCTCCTGATCGATCAGGACCGAATGGCGCTGCGAAAACGTCCCGCGCTCGACGTCCTGACCGGACAGGCGCACGGGATAGCCCTCTTCGAGCAGCGTGCCGAACGCCAGATGTTCAGCCATCGCCCAGTCAATGCCTGCGTCCTCCGCGACCATGTCGCGTCGACGGTCGACGAGGCGGCGCACCGTCTTATGTGCGTTGAAGTCGCTTGGAAGCGTCGTGATGCGATCGCCGACTTCCTTCAGCTTTTCGACCGTGACACCGGTCTGCCCGCGCCGGGCCTCATCTTCGGCAAAGCCGATCTTCGACCAGCGCCCGTCGAGCCAGTCAGCCTTGTTCGGCTTGAAGCCGTCGGCTGAATCGAACTCGCTCTCGAGGTGCGAGCGGAATGCGCTTCGCATCTCGTCGACTTCGCCCTCGGCCAAAACGCCTTCATCGACAAGCTGCTTGGAATAGATCGTGACCGCTGTCGGATGCTTTTTGATCGCCTTGTACATGAGCGGCTGCGTGAACGCCGGCTCGTCGGTCTCGTTGTGGCCGTAGCGGCGGTAGCAGAACATGTCGATGACGACCGGCTTGCCGAACTTCTGGCGGAACTCGGTCGCGATCTTTGCGACGTGGACGACGGCCTCGGGGTTATCGCCGTTCACGTGGAAGATCGGCGCTTCGATCATCTTGGCAACGTCAGTGCAGTAGGGCGACGACCGCGAGAAGCGCGGGTTCGTCGTGAACCCGATCTGGTTGTTGATGACGAAGTGGATCGAGCCGCCGGTGCGGTGCCCCTTGAGGCCCGACAGGCCGAAGCATTCCGCGACAACGCCCTGCCCTGCGAACGCGGCATCGCCGTGGATCAGCAGCGGCAGCACTTCGTTGCGGTCGCGGTCACCGAGCTGGTCCTGCTTCGCGCGAACTTTGCCGAGGACGACCGGATCGACGATCTCGAGATGCGAGGGGTTTGCCGTCAGCGACAGGTGCACGTTGTTGCCGTCAAACGAGCGATCTGACGACGCGCCAAGGTGGTACTTCACATCGCCGGAGCCTTCGACGTCGTCCGGCTTAAATGAGCCACCTTTGAACTCGTTGAAGATCGCGCGGTGCGGCTTGCCCATGACGTTGGCGAGCACGTTCAGACGGCCGCGGTGCGCCATGCCGAGGACGATGTCCTTCAGGCCAAGCTGACCGCCACGCTTGATGATCTGCTCAAGCGCCGGGACCATGGATTCGCCGCCGTCGAGGCCGAACCGCTTGGTGCCCGTGTATTTCACGTCAGAGAACTTCTCGAAGGCCTCCGCCTCGATCAGTTTGTTGAGGATCGCCTTCTTGCCCTCGACGGTGAAAGAGATGTCCTTCTCTTCGCCTTCGATGCGTTCCTGGATCCAGGACTTCTGCTGCGGCGCTGAGATATGTGTGAACTCGACGCCGATGTGCCGGCAGTACGTCCGTTGGAGGATGCGCAGGATCTGGCGGATCGACGCCGTCTCGAGGCCGAGCACGTAATCGATGAAGATCGGGCGATCGAGGTCGGCTTCGGTGAACCCGTAGGTCTCGGGCCGCAGCTCATTGTGAATGACGCGGTCGACAAGGCCGAGCGGATCAAGATCGGCAGCCAGATGCCCGATCGCGCGATAAGCACGGATCAGCATGAGCGCGCGGATTGAATCCTGCGTGGACCTGAGCGAGGCGGCCATCGACAGCTCGAAGCCGTTTGCCTGCGCGCGCTCCTGGAGCCGGTTCGAGATGTGGCGTTCGACACCGGCGTAGTCGCCGGTCAGCGCGCCAACGAGATCCGCATCGCCCGACTGCTGAATAACGTTGAGCGGCGGCGCCCATGACGGGCCCTCGGTCGCCTGCCGGCCGGCATCGCCGACATCCTGCAGGTTCTGGAAGAACAACCGCCACTCGTCACTGACGGAGCCTGGGTTCCGCTCGTAAGCGGCTTGCATCTCTTCGATGTAAGCGGCGTTGGTTCCGTGAAGGAATGAGGTCTGTGCAAAGGCCTCGTTCAGAGCCTGACGTGCCATGATCCCGCGTGATCCCGGTCTTCTGTGTCAGCCGGCTTCGCGGCGAGTGGAAGCGCGGCCGGGGCGAACCACTCCGTCCGTCTCTGACATAGTATAGGCCCGGTGCGACAGGAACCCGCCGTTGGTCGAGAGCGGTGGGCGAGCGTTCACGTTTGACTGACGGGTGTGCCGGCCGGACCGGGCTGTCGTGAAGCGCGGCTGCGGCCATCCCATGGCGACGGCCCGTTAAGCCGCAGAGGCGCTTTGGATCGCGGTTGCCAGAAGCTGCCGTCTCAAACTTGCCGAAAAGATCGGGCCGCGATCGAAGCGGTTACTGTTTTCCGCCAAACATCGATTTCACTTTCGAGAGCAGACCGCCGTCCTTTTTCGACTCGTCGATCTTCTCGTGCATCTTGTCGGCGAAGTTGACCAGCGCGTGTTTGCTGCGGTCGACAGCGCGCTCCATCTTGCTGTTTGACGACGGGCTCTCCGCCGATGCGGAACCCGACGCTGCCCCCGCAGACTCAGAACTCGTCGACTTCGAGGTTGCAGTTGCAGGCGCAGCTTCGGCGGAAGCGTCCTTGTCAGACCCGCCATCGTCTTCCGTCGACTTTGCAGCCGTCGAGAGCGCTGCCGCGCCAGCCGAAACGCCGCCGGCGGCTGCACCGGCCGCAACAGCGATCGTTGCTTGCGCCAAACCATTCGGCTTCGCCGGCGCCTTGCCAGCCTCTTTCAGAGCATCGACCAACGTCACACCGAGCTTTGCCGGCGAAGGCGACACGCGAATGCCAGCGGCTTCCATCGCAGCGATCTTGTCCTCAGCGCCGCCCTTGCCGCCTGAAATGACCGCACCAGCGTGCCCCATGGTTCGGCCAGGAGGCGCCGTGCGGCCTGCGATAAAGCCCGCCATCGGCTTCGAACGGCCTTTCGCCTTCTGCTCCTTCAGCCAGTCCGAAGCGTCTTCCTCAGCCGAGCCGCCGATCTCACCGATCATGATGATCGATTCCGTTTCCGGATCGTCGAGGAAGAGATCAAGCACGTCGATAAACTCGGTGCCCTTCACCGGATCGCCGCCGATGCCGACCGCCGTCGACTGACCGAGGCCCTCGTTGGACGTCTGGAAAACGGCCTCATACGTCAGCGTGCCGGAGCGCGAGAGAATACCGACCGAGCCCTTCTTGAAAATGTTGCCCGGCATGATGCCGATCTTGCATTCGTCGGGCGTCAGCACGCCGGGGCAATTCGGGCCGATGAGACGCGAAGATGACCCTTCAAGCGCCGCCTTTACCTTCACCATGTCCATCACCGGAACACCTTCCGTGATGCAGATGATGAGCGGGATTTCAGCTTCGATCGCCTCCATGATGGCCGCCGCGGCACCGGCAGGCGGCACATAGACCACGGAGGCATTCGCACCGGTCTCGGCCTTGCCTTCCTTCACCGTCGCGAACACCGGCAACTCTTCGCCGCCCTTACCGGTCCACGTTTCGCCGCCCTTCTTCGGGTGGATGCCGCCGACCATCTGCGTGCCGTGGTAGGCGAGCGCCTGCTCGGTATGGAACGTGCCCGTCTTGCCGGTCAGGCCCTGGACGAGGACTTTGGTGTTCTTGTCGACGAGAATGGACATGGGTTTGGGCCCTTTTGGTTACAGCAACTGGCGCGGTGCAGCAGTCGCCGCGTCGCCGG
>JBCBXS010000282.1:0-3874 GCA_039816475.1 Pseudomonadota bacterium
GAACCGGTTGGTGAACTGGCTTGTCAGTGCGATCTCAGGGAGCATGATGAGGGCCTGGCGGCCATCGCGCAGCGCGCGGGCGACGGCCTCGAAATAGACCTCTGTCTTGCCGGAGCCGGTGACGCCGTCGATCAGGGAGACGCCGAACCCGCCGGTGTCTGCCGCGGCATTCAACGCCGCAACCGCAACGCTCTGGTCGCCGTCGAAACTGACTGTCACGTGATCGGGTCGAGGCGTCGGAAATCCACGATCCGGGATCGCAACATCGACAAACACGCCGGCCTTCACGAGGCCGTCGATCACGCCGTTTGAACACCCGGCTTCCTGCGCCAGTTGCGACTTCGCGCGAACGAGGCCGTCATTTGCGATCTCGACCGCGCGTTGGCGCGCCGGCGTCATCCGCGGCGGTTCCGGCGCACCCGGGACCAGCGCGACACCCATCTTCGGCTTTGGCGGATCGAACGCTGCCTGCGCGCCCATCATCATGCGCAGGACCATGCCGAGCGGGCTCAGCGTATACCGTGCGATCCACTCGGCGAATCGAAGCGAAAGCTCCGGCAGGGGCGGCACGTCGGCCGGTGCAATCACTGGCTTGATCTTGCGCGCATCGACCGGCTTGTCCGGGCCGACCGCGCGGTCCCAGACCACGCCGATGCGCTGTTGCGGGCCGAACGGGACGATGACGAACAAGCCGGGCCGCAGCGTCGTCCCCTCGGGGATCGCATAGTCATACGTCTGTTCAAGCGGCATCGGCAGCAGGACGGGCACGCGCGGACGTTCGTTCAGTCCGCCGCCCTCCAGCTGCAATCCGCCGCTTTCACCGCCAGTCAACATCCACACTCGAAATCACTGCACCGGACGCCGACTTACGATAAATGAGGCGGCGAGGCACGAATCACAGCGCTCAGATTAGGGCGCACCGTGGGGCGATCGAAAGGCGGCGTTCGGCGCGTTTCCGCCCTCCGCGACAAGGCAAGGACGATCCGAGATGAAGTTTTTTGTCGATACCGCCGACGTGGCCGAAATCCGCGATCTTGCCGCGACCGGGCTGCTCGACGGCGTTACGACCAATCCGTCCCTCGTCGCGAAGTCGGGCCGCGACTTCAAAGAAGTGATCGCGGAAATCTGCGATATCGTTCCGGGGCCGGTGAGCGCGGAAGTGGCGGCGACTGAGTTCGATGCAATGGTCACCGAAGGCCGCGCGCTTGCGAAGATCGCACCGAACGTGACGGTAAAGGTGCCGCTGACCTGGGACGGCCTCAAGGCGTGCAAGACGCTGACGGGCGAAGGCACGCCGGTGAACGTCACACTGTGTTTCTCGGCGAACCAGGCGCTCCTTGCGGCCAAGGCCGGCGCGACGTTTATCTCACCGTTCATCGGGCGGCTCGACGACACCGGCCTCGACGGCATGGAAGTCATCCGCGAGATCGCAGCGATCTACGAGAACTATCTCGACTTCGAGACTGAAATCCTCGCGGCCTCGATCCGGACGGTCAATCACGTGAAGGAGTGCGCGATCGCAGGCGCGGACGTCGCGACCGTGCCGCCGCAAATCCTGAAGCAGCTCGTGAAGCATCCGCTCACAGACAAGGGGTTGGAGGCCTTCCTCGCCGATTGGGCGAAGACCGGTCAGTCGATCGTCTAGGGCTTGCGGCGGCGTCGTCTGCCGGGCGCGGCGTCGCGGCCGCAGCGTCGCGGGTTAACGCCTGCTTAAGCCGACGCAGCCAAACCACAAGTTGACTGGGACGCCGCCGGCGAACGCAGACCGGGGCATCATGCAGCGACGGAGGAGCACAATGGGCGCCGCCGCAGTTCAACCGACCGAGCTGCCTTTTGCCCGCGAGTGCACCGATGCGATCCGCGATTGGCTGACGTATCTTGGTGCCGAGCGCGGCCTGTCCGATGCGACCGTCGAAGCCTACGCGCGCGACCTCAACCAGTTCATCCGCTTTCTCGATGCGCGTCTCAAACGACCGACCACCCTGCCGGATGTCGCCCATCTGGACCTTGGCACCCTGCGTGCGTTTCTGGCCGCACGGCGCAAGTCGGGCATCGGCAGCCGATCCCTCGCACGCAGCCTCTCGGCGCTCCGCAATTTCTATCTCTGGCTCGAGCGCGAGCGCGGCATCTCGAACTCCGCAATCCGTCGCGTGCTTCGCCCGAAGGTGTCGCGCGGCCTGCCGAAGCCGCTGACCGTCGAAAGCGCGCGGGCTGTCGCGATTTCGGACACGGGTTCGGAGGAGTGGGTCATCGCGCGCAACACGGCGGTGCTGCTCCTGCTCTACGGATCAGGCCTTCGCATCTCGGAAGCGCTTGCCCTTCGCGTCGCCGACGCGCCGAACCGGTTGCGCGACGTCATTCGCGTCAGCGGCAAAGGCCGAAAGGAGCGGCTGGTCCCGGTTCTGCCGGTGACCGTCCGCGCGATCGAAGACTATCTGACCCAATGCCCGTTCCAGCTCGAGCCGGACGACCGCATGTTTCGCGGCGCGCGCGGTGGACCCTTGCGGCCTCGCCTGATCCAGCTCGCGATCGAAGGGTTGCGCGAACGCCTCGGGCTGCCTGAGACCGCAACGCCGCATGCGCTCCGCCACTCGTTCGCGACGCATCTGCTTTCAGCGGGCGCCGATCTTCGGCAGATCCAGGAACTTCTGGGACACGCCTCGCTTTCGACAACGCAGCTCTACACCGAAGTTGATCGTGACAGGCTGCTCGCCGTTTATGATGCAGCTCATCCGAGGGCCGTCGAGGCCTAATATCACGAGGCGGACCATGCCGAACGTAAAGACCCGTCTGCGGGTGCAGACACTGCGGGCGGCGCGTGCGCTGACCATGAGCGCTGCAGCCGCAGCGTTCGTCTTCGCGTCTGCGCCGGGCCATGCGCAGCAATCGAGTGGCGGCGCCGCGACCGACTCGGGCTGCACCGGGAAAGACATGCGTCCGGCTCTCAAGGCCGCGGGCTTGCCGCCACTCAAGGACGTGGCAGCCACGACCTCGCTTGGTGCCAACTCCGGCCATCTGCTCTGGAAGGTTGAGAGGGCGGGCCTGCCGACCTCTTACCTGATGGGGACCCTACACTCATCCGATCCACGCATCGCGAAGATCGCGCCCGCCGTCGAACAAGCGCTCGCCGCCGTCAACGTGCTGGCGCTCGAGATCCTGGACGGGAGCAACACCGAGCTCGCCGGCATGATGATGTCGCAGCCGCAGAAGTTCTTCTACACGGGCCGAGAAGATCTCTCGGTGCACCTGACGCCCGACGAGTTAAAGCGCGGCCAGGCGATTGCCGGCACGCTCGGCATCCCGTTCGAAAAACTTCAACCGTGGTTTGCGATGACGACGATCGCGATCCCGGCATGCGAACTGATGGCGACGGCGCGCGGCGCAAAGGTTCTAGATGCCGCCCTCGAAGCGCGGGCGCGCGCACTTGGCAAAACGGTCGTCGCACTCGAAACGCCCGTCGGGCAGATTGAAGCCATCCGCCGTATTCCGGAGAGCCAGACGGTCAACATGCTGAAGGCGGCGCTCGGTGCGCGGAGTAGCATCGACGATCAGTTCGAGACGATGAAGCAGCTCTATCTCGAAGGCCAGATCGGCGAGATCTGGGCGCTGAGCCTGCTGCTCGCCGACCAGGCCAACATCCCCCGATCAGAATTCAGCGCGTTCAAGCAAGAGCTTCTCGCCAAGCGGAACATCAAGATGGTCGACACCGCCACGGACCAGCTGCAGACAGGCGGCCTCATGATCGCGGTCGGTGCGCTTCATCTCGTCGGTGACGAGGGGCTCGTCGCATTGGTGCGTAAAGCGGGCTACACCGTCACGGCGGTGCAGTAGCGCGGCCTGATCCCGGAGCGCGATACCGGTCGCCTCGCTGATC
>JBCBXS010000283.1:0-3871 GCA_039816475.1 Pseudomonadota bacterium
AGTCCTGCGGCGCAATCGGCACTTCGATTTCGAGATTTTCGTCGAGCGGCACGACTTCCATCAACGGCTCGGCTTCGCGCACGACACCACCGATGGTGTGGACGGCAAGCTGCATGACCTGACCTGAAATCGGCGCGCGGATCGATACCCGTTTTAGCTCGTCCTTCGCGGCGACCCGCTGTTCGTTAAGCCGCGAGATCTCTGCCTGGACCTCGCGCAACTCCTTGATCGCGGTCGCCCGAAACTCTTCGTCGAGCGACACCATCTGAATGCGGATTTCTGCGATCCGACCGCGCGACTGCGCAATGCTCGTCCGGTTCTCGGCGATCTCGGCACGGATGCGCGCTGCATCACGCTCAACGGATGTGAGCCGATCGAGCTTCACGAGCTTCCGACGCTTCAGCTTGTAGAGGACCGCCAATTCTTTCGCCGTGATCTTCTCGTGATCGCGCTTGGCTTTCAGGACGTCCGTCCGACCGGAAATCTCTTCCCTGATCTGTCCGATGCGCTCGCGCATCTGATCCTTGCGTTGGCCGTGGGCGGTCTTGCGCGACATGAACAGCGCGTTTTCCGTCGCGATCGCTTCGGAGACACCTTCGATCTCAGCACGCTCAGTCAGGAACTGAGGAAACTGCAGCGACGTTTGCCCGCTCTGTTCCGCGGTCAGCCGCGCCGAGCGCGCATGGAGTTCATCAAGCTTCTTTTCAACGACAGCGAGCCTTGCCTGAGTTGCAGTCGCGTCGAGTTCGGCGAGCACCTGGCCTTTTTCCACGAACGAACCTTCGCGGACGTGCAGAGCGCCGATGACGCCGCCAGTCGGATGTTGGACCTGTTTGCGGTTCTGCGGGACGACGAGGCGGCCGGACGAGACGACGGCACCGGCGATTGGAGCTGTCGCCGACCAGACACCGATGGTGCCGCCGAGAATGATGATGGCCGCCATCCCGGCAACCGACAGTCTTGCAAGCGAACGGGAGTGGGACGACCCGCGCTGCTGAGGCGATCCTGAAACTTGCATCTTCGGTCTCCTACGCCTGTCCCTGCAGTCGGTCGCGCAGCGAGACCGGGGCCTTCGCTGAGGCGGCCGTCACTTGCGAGGCAGCAGCAGCGGCGGCCGGCGGGGCCTTGCGGACCTTCGGCGCTTTCGCCTTGCCATTCCGGCCGGTGCCCTTCGCAGCAGGACGGGCTTTCTCGGCACCGCCACCGCTGTCGGCACCACCCTTGATGACCTTCGGCATGATTTCGTCTTTGGCGCCATACTTCTCGAAGCGCCCGTTCTGCATCACGGCGACCTGGTCGACGACCGGCAGGACGGACGCGCGATGCGTAATGACAACCACAACACCGCCGCGCTTGCGGACAGCGTCGATCGCGCGGTTGAGGGCGGCTTCACCCTCACCGTCGAGGTTGGAGTTCGGCTCATCGAGGACCACAAGGAACGGGTTGCCGTAGAGGGCACGGGCAAGGGCCACGCGCTGGCGCTGGCCGCCCGAAAGCCTGACGCCGCCTTCGCCGATCTTCGTGTCGTAGCTGTTCTGAAGACCCAGAATGACGTCGTGTGCACCCGCCATCATCGCAGCGTCGACAACGTCCTTCGACGTTGCGGCCGGGTCGAAGCGTGCGATGTTTTCGGCAACCGTTCCGTCGAACAGTTCAACGTCCTGCGGGAGATAGCCGACATTACCGCCGAGCGTATCAGGCGAATAATGGCTGACCGACTGCCCGTCGATCCGGATCATCCCGAACTCGATGGGCCAGAGCCCGACCATCGCGCGTGCGAGTGTGGACTTGCCGGCGCCGCTTTGCCCGAAGATCGCGAGCGCGGATCCCTTCTCGACCTTGAGCGAGACGCCTTTGACCGCCGGAAGTGCCTGGCCTGGCGGAATGACGACCAGATGCGCCGCCTGCAGGTCGTTGGCCGGGGCCGGCAGCTCGGTCCGATCAGCCGGATCGGCGTAATCCTCGAAGTCGTCTTTCAGGCGGTCGAAGGACTCCCGCGCATCGACAAAGGACTTCCAGTGCGCGATCGCCGTTTCAATTGGCGCGAGGGCGCGTGACGTCATGATTGAGGCGGCGATAATCGCACCCGGCGAAATCATTCCGAAGATCGCAAGATAGGCGCCGAGCCCGAGCACAGCGCTCTGCAGCACCTGCCGGAACGTTTTGACGACCGCGCCCATGTTGCCGGACATCTCGCCCTGGCGGACGGTTCCTGCGCCATCCATCTCCTTCAGCTTCAGCCAGCGGTCCCGCATGGTCTTGCCGAAGCCCATGGCCACCATGGCCTCGGCATTGCGCCGAGCCGACTCGGTCAGCGAGTGCCGGGCGGCCGCAACACCGGCGGTCGCACCAGAGATGCGCCGTGAGAAACGGTCGGTAAGTAGCGTCATCGCGATGATGACAACACCACCGCCGACGGCGAGCAGACCGAGATAGGGATGCAGGATGAAGCAGCCGATCAGGAAGATCGGCATGAACGGCATATCGAAGATGGCCGTCGGGCCGGCACCTGAAACAAACGAACGGACACGTTCGAGATCGCGATACGGGCGGTCGCCGCCGGCCTGGTTCGTAAGCGAACGCCGCGAGACGAGATCGAAGACATGCGGCGAAAGTTGCTCGTCAAAACGCGCACCAACGCGGACAAGCATCCGCGACCGCACGGCATTCAGGAAACCTTGGAATGCAAACGCCGCGAGCGCGAGCGCCGACAGGCCGAGCAGCGTCGCGATGCTCTTCGAGACGAGCACGCGATCATACAGCTGCAGCATGTAGATCGCGCCGGTCAGCATCAGAATGTTGATGACGGCGGAGAACACCGCGATCGACGTAAACCAGGGCTTGATCGACGAAAACGCCGCCTTGGCCGGGGACTGCTTGTCAGTCGGAGAAACAGGCGCTGTCATCTCAGGATACTCGATACGGTACGAAGTACATTTATGATGAATTAGAGCACTTTAACGCGCACGACCACCGGACAATCGTTGGTCAGACGACACGCCTAAACGACAAGACTGTCGCTGTACTCGTTTTCGAACTTGGAGCCGAAGGTGCCGCATTCGTCACAGCCATCATCCAGCAAGGTGCGTGCCGTGTCTTCGTCGGTCACGATCGTGCCGGCGATGTCCTTAGCGGTCACCGTCGCCGAATTGTCGATCGTGCCATCGCCGGTGAACTTGATCACCGAACACAGGAAGAAGCCGCGCTGCTCGATGACCGTCACCGGCATCAACGCATCGTCGAACTCCTGCTCAGAGACTGTGTGCGAGAACTGGTAGACCCAGGCTTCGCCGACATCGAGGACACCGTCGTCGTCGACATCACCGAACGTCGGCGTGTCCGGCAGCGTGATCGGGTCGTTGTCCTCGACCGTGTCAGTGACCGTGACGTCGAAAAGGTCAACCTCGCCGGTGTTCACGACCGTGATCTGGTAGTCGATGTCTTCGCCGGCATTGTCCAGAATGCCGTTGCCCGCGTCATCCGTGGCAACCACAGACTTGATCAGCAAGATGTCTGGATCGCCGCCCTGCTCTTCGCCGACGTAGTTGCTCGGATCCTCATCCACGACCGGCTCGAGGCCTGGGACGGCCGTTGTGCCGTCAGCGTAAACGGGATTGGCCGTCGCCGTGCCGAGGTTGGTGTATTGACCGGCTTCAGCCGCGTCGGTCGCCTCGAAGATCCACGTCTCGTCAGTGCCAAGCAGCCCGTCGTCATTAGTGTCACCGGAGACGAACACCGGGACTACGCCCTGGTCGTCTGTGACCTCGACGTCGGCCAATAGCGTGTTGCCTGTGTTCGTGACCTCGTAGGTCCACGTCACGGTATCGCCGACAGTGATCGTCGGGCCGGGCCCCACATCCGCGTCCTCGCC
>JBCBXS010000284.1:0-3799 GCA_039816475.1 Pseudomonadota bacterium
AGTAAGCCTGCTAATGTTGACGCTCACCGTCGCGCAGACGCCGGATGCGTCGACGGCCGATGTCGCTCGGCGTCGATGTGGTTGTCTATTCGGCAACGAAGCACATCGACGGTCAGGGTCGATGTCTCGGCGGCATTGTTCTGGGTCCCGCCGAGTACGTCGAGAACTCGCTTCATCCGTACCTGAAGCACACCGGGCCGTCGCTCAGCCCCTTCAACGCATGGGTCATGCTCAAGGGGCTCGAGACGCTGCCCGTCCGGATCGAGCGCCAGTGCGCATCAGCGACCGCCGTCGCCGATCATCTGGCCGGTCGTCCCGGCATCCGGCGGCTTGTTTATTGCGGGCGCGACGACCATCCGCAGGCGACCGTTGCGCGACGCCAGATGTCCGGCGGCGGTCAGATCATCGCGATCGATTTCGAAGGTGGAAAGCGGGCCGCGTTTGCCTTCATCAACGCCCTGCGTCTCATTCAGATTTCCAACAATCTTGGCGACGCGAAAAGCCTGATTACCCATCCGGCCACCACCACACACCAACGTCTGTCGGCAGAGGACCGCGCAGCGCTGGGGATCGGCGACGGGCTCGTTCGGCTCTCGATCGGCCTCGAGGCGACCGATGACCTGACTAACGACGTGGAGCGAGCGTTGACTGAGGCGACAGTTGCGTGGAACTAAAGTCGCAGAACCGCGACGGGCGTTGCGCTATGCTGCACCCGCGAACAATCTGTCACGATAAGAACCGCGGATCGGGAGTGCTCGCCATGTATGAAGCCATCACGAAAGACATCCGCGTGCGCGTCGAGCCGCACTACGACGAACAGCGCTCGGAGCCCGACAGCGGCCGCTTCTTCTGGCTCTACACCGTCGACATAACGAATGAGAGCGACAGCTCCGTGACGCTCGCAACGCGGTTCTGGCAGATCACCGACGCGAACGGTGGGCGCGAAGAGGTCAAAGGCGCAGGCGTCGTTGGCCAGACCCCGACGTTGGAGCCCGGCCAATCGTTCAGCTATACGTCCGGCTGTCCGCTCAGGACGTCCTCGGGCATCATGGGCGGGTCGTATCGGATGCTCGACCAGGACGGCGCGCCGTTCGATGTCGAAATCCCGGCTTTCTCACTCGACCTGCCGTTTATGCAGCCGACCGTGAACTGAACCGCGTCTGCGCGATGTGCGGTGACGGAAAGCGAACGCAGCATCTCGTCAGGCAAGCGCAACCGATCAACATGAGGTGCTCAACCCGCCATGTCGTTTGACACACCGGCGTCCGCTTTGACGCATTCCGCATCTCACGGCCAAGCTGCAGCGGCCAAGGACATTCTCGCAAGGCTCGTCGGCTTCGACACGGTCAGCCGCAACAGCAATCTTGAGCTCATCGCCTGGGTTGAGCAGTACCTTGCCGACCATGGCGTCGCGAGCACCCGCATCCCGGACGAGACGGGCGAGAAAGCAAACCTCTTTGCAACGATCGGCCCTGCGGACACACCTGGCATCGCTCTCTCCGGCCACACAGACGTCGTCCCGGTCGACGGGCAGGACTGGGACACGGATCCGTTCGTCCTGACGGAAGCCGACGGCAAGCTCTACGGCCGTGGCGCCTGCGATATGAAGGGTTATCTCGCCTGCGTCCTGGCAGCCGTGCCGTCACTCGTGCAGCGGTCGCTAAAGGTGCCGGTCCACATCGTGTTCTCCTATGATGAGGAGATCGGCTGTGTCGGTGTTCTGCCCATGATCGCGAAGATGGGCGGTGATTTCGTCAAGCCGCGCGCGGTGTTCGTTGGCGAGCCGACGGAGATGACGGTCGTTGACGCGCACAAGGGCCCCTGCCGCTGGAACGTGCGGCTTCGCGGCAAGGCGGTGCACTCCAGTCTCGCGCATCAGGGCGTGAATACGATCACGTACGCCGGGCGCCTGCTGGCCGAACTGGACCGGATGGAGCAGGCCTTCAAGGCGACGCCGAATGAGCGTTTCGATCCGCCCTACACGACATTGCAGGTCACGCAGATCGAAGCGGGTCGTGCGAGCAATATTGTGCCGGAGGACTGCTGGTTCGGTTGGGAAATCCGCGGACTGCCGGGTGTCAGCGCCGACGACGTGGAAGCCGAGCTTCGCGTGGTCGCAGATCGGCTAGTGGACGAAATGCGGGAGACGGACCCGGAAGCCGGGATCGAGATCGCCCGGTCGCACAGCGTGCCGCCGTTTCAGGCCGACCCCGATCTCGAAGCGTTGCCGTTGGCGCTTCGGCTTGCCGGCACAAACGAGACGTTCGCTGTCGCCTACGCCACCGAGGCGAGCCACTTCGAAGAGAACGGCATTCCGACGGTCGTTTGCGGGCCGGGAAATATTGCGCAGGCGCATACGCCGAACGAGTGGATCGAGAAGGCGGAGCTCAGCAAGTGCCTGAGATTCCTCGATCGCCTCGGCGACTGGTGCGAGAGCCAGAGCTGAGTTCAGCTGCCCGACGCGGCCTGGCTGATCTCGGTTGGGCGGCCGCTCAGTGCAGTTTCAGTTTCGGCCGCACAATCTGATTGACGTGACCGACGGCGATCAGCGCGAGACCGCGCAGCCAGCCGTGGATCGCGATCAGATGCATCCGATAGAGCGACACGTATGCGAAGCGCGCGAGCCGGCCTTCAACCGCCATGCGCCCGCCAACGAGGTTGCCCATCAGGCTGCCGACGGTCGAGAAGCGGCTGAGTGACACGAGCGACCCGTGGTCCTCATACTTGAACGGCTTCGGCGGCTGGCCCGTCGTGATCGCAACGAGATTTTGGAACGCACACTTCGCCATCTGATGGGCTGCCTGCGCGCGCGGCGGAACTGGCGCGTCGCTGTCGGCCTGCGGGCACGCGCAACAGTCACCGATCGCGAAAATTCGTTCGTCGGTGACGGACTGAAGCGTCGGATGCACGACGACTTGGTTACGAGCGTTGGTCTCGAGCCCGCCAATGCCGTTGAGCAATTCAGGCCCCTTCACGCCTGCCGCCCAGAGCATGAGATCAGCCTCGATGCGGTGGCCGTTCTTGGTCGTGATGCCGGCCCTGTCGACGGTGACGACCTGCGTGTTGGTCTGCACACCGACGCCGAGCGCCGAAAGTTCAGCTTCCGCGGCTTCAGCCAGCTTTTCGGGCAATGCCGGTAACAGGCGCGGTCCGGCTTCAAGCAAAGTGACGTCGAGGCGGCTCTCGTCGAACACCTCGAGACCGTAGTGCCGGAGCCCTTTGGCCGCGTTGTAAAGCTCCGCTGCGAGTTCGACGCCGGTCGCACCGCCACCAACGATGGCGATCCTGACGCGAGGGTCACCGCCAACGGTCTCGGATTGGTGCGACACGGACAGGCAGCGGTTCAGCAGCTTCTTGCGAAAGACATCGGCCTGCTCGCGGTTTTCAAGAAACAGGCAGTGCTCGCGGACGCCTTCGACGCCGAAGTCGTTCGAGATCCCGCCGACGGCGAGCACGAGATAGTCGTAGCGGATGCGATGGCGCGCGATGATTTCGTTGCCGTCGTCGTCGAGCATCGGCGCGGTGATCACGTGTCGGCTGTCGCGATCGATGTCCTCAAGTTCGCCATTGAAGAAGCGATAGCCCCACTTCGCCGCGTGCCCGCCATATCCGACCTCGTCCATATTCGCATCGAGCGAACCGGCGGCGACTTCGTGGAGCAGCGGCTTCCAGATGTGGGTGCGGCTGCGATCGATCAGGATGATGTCATGGTTCGAGCGGCCGAATTTCGCGCCGAGACGTCGGACGAGTTCGAGACCGGCGGCGCCACCGCCGACGACGACAATCTGGGTCTTACGCG
>JBCBXS010000285.1:0-3775 GCA_039816475.1 Pseudomonadota bacterium
ATCACATCCGCGGTCTCGGAGACGGTGTCGGCGCCTGTTGCCGCGTGCATCATAAAGAGCCCGCAGTCGGTCATCGCCCATGCGGTCGAATAGATCGAATAGCAGAGCCCGCGCTTCTCGCGGACTTCCTGGAACAGGCGCGAAGACATGCCGCCGCCGAACAGGCTCGAGAACACCTGCGAGGCAAAGAAGTCGGGCGCGTGGTAGGCGGGGCCGTCGAGGCTCAACAGGATATGCGCCTGCTCAAACGGGACGTCCGATGCCGTCGCGGCACCGACAAACTGCGGCGCGTCGCCTTCGGCATCGCTTGCGTCCGTCAACGTCGGTTTGGGCAGATCGCCGAGCGCCGCATCGACGCGCGCAACAAGTGCATCGTGATCGACTGCCCCGGCGGCGGACACGACAATCGCGTCCGGCCCGTAGGCCCGCGACATAAAACTTTGAAGCTGCGACTTCGAGATCGCTGTGACGCTTTCCGGCGTGCCGATGATCGGGCGGCCAATCGCGTGATCGCGGAACGAGGCTGCCTGAGCAAGATCATAAACCGTATCGTCCGGGCTGTCGTAAGTTGCCGCGATCTCCTGCAGGATCACGTCTTTCTCGCGCGTCAGCTCCTCGCCATCGAACAGCGGATGGCGAACGATATCGGTGAGCACGTCAATCGCGACGGGCACGTCTTCCGAAAGCACGCGCGCGTAGTAGGCGGTCTGCTCGAGACTCGTCGCGGCGTTAAGATCACCACCGACATCTTCAATCGCCTCGACGATCTCACGCGCGGTTCGAGACTTCGTCCCCTTGAACGCCATGTGTTCGAGCAGGTGTGAGATGCCGTGCTCTGCCAGCGCCTCGTCCCGCGCACCCGCGCCGATCCAGACACCGAGCGCGGTGGTCATGACGTGCGGCACCGCCTCGGTGACGATGCGCACGCCGTTGTCGAGCGTGGTGGCGCGGACGCGTTCTTCACGCGCTTGCATTGAGCTCTCGTTCAAGGCTGTCGTGGTCGTCATGCTGCACCGCCTGCGCCACTCGACGCTCTTGCTTCGTCGACCGCTGCCTCGACCGCTTTGAGGTCATTGGCGACGGGGCGAAAGCGTTCTTCTGCTTTCATGATGCCGGCGAGCCGTTCTGGTAGGCCGGGCCGCGTGCCCGTGATCGCCTCCATGGCGTCCGGAAACTTCGCCGGATGGGCGGTCGCGAGCAGGATCATCGGGCTGGTCACAGTCTCTGCGCGTGCGACCACATCGGCTGCGTGCACCGCACACGCGGTGTGCGGCTCGACGATGTAGCCGCCGGTTGCCGCAGATGTCCTTCGGATCGCGGCTGCGACCTCGGCTTCGTTGGCGGCCGCCGCTGAAAACTCTGCCTGCAGACGCGGCCCGCCTCCGTAGACTTCGAAGCGACCGCTTTGGCCGAGTGACGCCATCTGATTTCGGACGACCTCGGGGTTTCGGCCCTGAACTTCGAACAGATAGCGCTCGAAGTTCGACGAGACCTGGATATCCATCGACGGTGACGTTGTCGCCACCACGCCGCGCTTTTCGTAGACGCCGGTCTCGACCGTGCGCGGTAGGATGTCGTTGTCGTTCGACGCAATCACGAGCCGGTCGATCGGGAGCCCCATCCGTTTGGCCGCAAGCCCTGCGAAAATGTCACCGAAGTTTCCGGTCGGGACGACGAAAGAGACATCGCGGTGCGGCGCACCGAGCGCGACGCCTGCTGCAAAGTAGTACGTGATCTGCGCTGCAATGCGCGCCCAGTTGATTGAGTTCACGCCTGACAGCGAAACGCGATCGCGGAACGCTTGATCGTTGAACATCGCTTTAACGAGCGCCTGGCAGTCGTCGAACGTCCCGTCGATTTCAAGCGTTGCGACGCTCGCCTCCGTCGGCGTGGTCATCATGCGACGCTGGACGTCCGAGACCCGGCCCTTCGGATACAGGATCACGACGTTCGCCCGCTCTGACGACCGGAACGCTTCGATCGCCGCGCCGCCGGTGTCGCCGGAGGTGGCACCAACGATGGTCGCCCGCCCGCCGCGCTCTGCGAGAACGTGATCCATCATCCGCGCAAGCAACTGCATCGCGATGTCTTTGAACGCGAGCGTCGGCCCGTGGAAGAGTTCGCAGACGAACCGGTTCGGTGCGATCTCGAGGACCGGCGCGACGGATTGGTGTCCAAAGCCTGCGTAGGCCTCGTCGCACATCCGCGAGAGGTCCGAAGGCGTGATCGTGTCGCCAACGAACGGGCGGATGACAGCGGCTGCGATCCCTGAGAATGACCGACCGGCGAGCGCTGCCACGTCTGCGTTCGAGAACTTCGGCCAGCGCTCGGGCAGGTACAGTCCGCCGTCCCGCGCGAGGCCGGTGAGGAGGACCTCATCAAACGACAGGACCGGCGCGTCGCCGCGTGTGGAGATGTATTTCAAGGGGACCTGACCTGAGCCCGCAGAGCCGGAAGTGCTGCCCGCATACTAAAGCGTTTGCGGGGGAGATGAAACGGACTGGAACGCCGCCGCCGCGACAATGAAAGTCTGGTCGGGCCTGCCTTAAGCGCGCGACGACAGCCGGGTTGCGGCGAACACCAGATAGACGAGCGCAAGGCCTGCCGCGAGCCCCCACCAGGTCAGCGCATATTCGAAGTGCCGATTGGGAATGCGCTCGCGCATTTCGGCGAGCGTCGGCGGGACAGGTCCATTGGCGGGCGGTGGCGCAGCCCCCCGGCGCACCTGCTGCAGCCACAGAGCGCCGCTGTTGTCGGACCCGTTAAGCTGGCGCGGCGGGACGGAATACCAGATCGCCCGCTCGGGATCGGGGGGTGGCGTGTAGAACTGCGGACCCGGCCCGTGGCGGACCAGCACGATCATGTCGCCCGGGTCTTGAACCGCGGCGCTGTCGCCGCCCGCGGACGCGGCATCACGAAACGCATCGAGTTCGGCCTCCTCGATCAAGCCCCGATCGACCTGCAGCGGGCCGGCGTCCGTCTTGAAATAGGCGAATGCGCGATAGGTCTGTCTGCCGCCCACCGGCGCGTAGACGAACGCAGGTTTCTTCTCGGCCGGCCGTGCGCTCAGACGCACAACATCAAACTCTTCGCTGACCAAATCTAACGGTGCGCAAATAGCATCCGCACAGTCGCGGCCCTCGCGTTTGGCAACCGCCCTGGCGTCCCGCGTCAACTGATCAAACCAGGCGGAGAAGTCCTTTGGCGGTACAGTCTCGGCCGCCGCAAGCCGGTCGAGCACGTCCGCCTTCCATTGCATACGATCCCACTGCCAGAGGCCGAGGCCCACCAGAACGGAAAAGCCGACGATCGCGAGGATCGTCGGCCAAAGCAGTCCCGTCGAAGCAGAACGCGCAGGCATCGCGCCAGGTTACGCGCCCCAGATGTAGATCGCGAGGAAGAGGAACAGCCAGACCACATCGACGAAGTGCCAGTACCAAGCGGCCGCCTCGAAGCCGAAGTGGTGGTCGGCTGTGAAGTGTCCGGCAAGCACCCGGAACAAGCAGACCGCCAGGAAGATCGTCCCGATGATCACGTGCGCGCCATGGAACCCCGTCGCCATGAAGAACGTCGCGCCGTAGATGTGGCCGGAATAGCTGAACGCCGCGTGGCCGTACTCGTAGGCCTGGCAGAGCGTGAAGATGAACCCGAGCGCGACGGTCAGGGCGAGGCCCCAGATCAGGTGCGAGCGGTTGTTCTCCACCATCGCGTGGTGTGCCCATGTCACTGTTGTGCCGGACAACAGCAGGATCAGTGTGTTGACGAGCGGCAGACC
>JBCBXS010000286.1:0-3737 GCA_039816475.1 Pseudomonadota bacterium
AAACGCTGCCACGAGAACTTCTTTGCGACACGCGGCCAGAACGACATGCTGCCGATGGCGCTTGGCGAAGTCATGAACGCCGACGGTATCAAGTCGCTCTATATCCTCGCGCCGAACTACGCCGCGGGCAAAGACGTCGCGAAGGGCGTCGAGCGCACGTTCAAGGGCAAGATCGCCGGCCGCGACTTCACGAAGTGGGGCGCCGACGCGCAGCTAGACTTCTCAGCCGAACTCGCAAAGGCAAAAGCTTCGGGCGCGGACGCCCTGTTTGTCTTCTATCCGGGACGCGCGTCAGCGGCGATCGTGAACCAGTTGAAACAGGCTGAGACGCTTTCGAACATGAAGCTCTATTCGGTCTACACGATCGACGGGCTTTCGCTGCCGCGGTTCCAGAAGGCAGGCCTTGATCTCGTGCTCGGTTCGCGGCTCGCCGATTACTGGTCGCCGGATCTGGCAACACCGGAGAACAAGAAGTTCGTCGAGGGGTTTGTCGCAAAGACCGGACGTCTGCCGTCGAACTACGCGGCCGCGGCTTACGATCTGCTTCCGTATCTGAAGGCTGCCATCGAACAGGCCGGTGGCGATGTCTCAAAGACGGACGCCGTCCGCGAAGCGCTTCGCAAAGCAAACTACAAGTCGGTGCGCGGCAGCTATAAGCTCGCCAAAAACCACTTCCCGATCGACAACTATTACGCGCTCAAAGCGGACGCCGTGGACGGTCGCTGGACGAAGGTGCTCGGCGACAAGGTCATGGGCGGCCGCGCCGACCCGTACACCGAGACCTGCGCGATGGGTAAGTAACGTCGCAAACTGCGGCAGGGTCGGACGCGCCGCACCCGCCAAGACACACTGTCGGGCCGGCTGCCTGTTGGCCCGACACCACTGAGCGCAAAGATGTCGACGGGACACCGCGTATGGATACAGCCCTGCTCCTGACGCAAGTCCTCAACGGGCTTCAGTACGGGCTGCTTCTTTTCCTGCTTGCCGGCGGACTGACGCTTGTCTTCGGCATCCTCGATGTCATCAATCTCGCCCACGGCGCCTTCTTTCTGATGGGCGCTTTCGTGGCCGCAGCGATCACTCTTACGACCGGCTCGTTCCTGCTCGGCATTCTGCTGGCCGCCATCGTCGCCGGATTGTTCGGGCTCATCCTCGAGTTCGCGATCGTCAAACATCTCTATGAGATGGACCATCTCGATCAGGTCCTCGCAACGTTCGGCATCCTGCTGTGTGTGGACGCTGCCGCCCACTACATCTTCGGGCCAGCCGGCATAAGTATCCCGCTGCCCGCCTGGCTCAGCGGAAGCTTTGCGTTCGCCGGCGCTGAACTGCCGGCCTACCGCGTCTTTCTTGTTGTCTCCGGCGTTGCGATTGCAGTCGGCCTCTGGCTGCTCCTGACGCGGACACGCGCCGGCATCCTAATCCGCGCCGCCGCTTCCGACCGCACGATGGCAGAAGTCCTCGGCATCGAAACGAAGCTCGTGTTCGCGGGTCTCTTTGCAGCCGGTGCTCTGCTCGCGGGCCTTGCAGGCGCTTTCATCGTCCCGATCACGGGCGCCACGATCGGCATGGGCAGCCAGGTCGTCATCCTCGCGTTCGTCATCATCATCATCGGCGGTGTCGGCTCGATGACAGGCGCGTTCGCCGCCTCCCTCATCGTCGGGCTCATCGATACGCTTGGCCGCGCTTATCTGAGCGACATTCTGAAAGCCGTGCTCCCCGCAGATGCGGCATCGGCGGCCGGCCCAGCTATCGGGGCGATCCTCATATATCTCGTGATGGCCGTGATGCTCGCGTTCCGACCCGAGGGGCTGTTCCCCCCGGTGCGCCGCTAGGGGTGGGCGTCGATGGCGATTGAAACTGCAGATAGCAGCGCTGCGCCCGAGGCCGGCCAACGCAGCGCGCGCGAGATGTCCGGGCGGCGTCTGCCTGACATCGGTGCGCTTTCGATAGCAGGCATCCTGGGCGCTATCCTCATGGCCGGGATCGTCCTCGAAGCGAGTGGACAGCTCTTCTGGTTTGACGTCCTCGTCCGCATCGTCATCCTCGCGATTGCAGCCGTCAGCGTGAGCTTCATCGTCGCGACCGCAGGCCTGGTCAGTTTCGGCCACGCTGTCTTCGTCGGGATCGGCGCCTACAGCGTCGGCATCGCAGCCCACCACGAGATCACCAACGGTTTCGCGCATCTCGCAATCGCGCTTGGCGCGTCGGCGTTCTTTGCGTTTGTCACCGGACTGCTCGCGCTGCGCACGCGCGGGATCCACTTCATCATGATCACGATGGCCTTCAGCCAGGTCGTTTATTACGTCATGATCGGGCTTACTGAGTATGGTGGTGACGACGGGCTGACGATCTACGACAACTCAGAGTTTCCGTTGCTCGACCTGTCGGACCGCGGACAGCTCTTCTACGTCGCGATGGCTGTGCTGGCCGGCGCCATACTGTTCTACAAGCTGCTGAGGCAGTCCGCGTTCGGGCTGGTTCTCTCGTCCGCCCGCGACAACGAACAGCGCGTTCGCGCAAGCGGCCTCGACCCCATCCGCCACCGCCTGATCGTCTATGTCATCTCCGCAATGATCACGTCGCTCTCGGGCGTCCTGACCGCGAACCTCACGACGTTTGTCAGCCCGGACCTCATGGCGTGGACGCGTTCAGGCGAGCTCCTCTTCATCGTCACGCTCGGCGGGCTCGGATCGATGATTGGCGCGATCGCGGGCTCGGGAGCGTTCATTGGCCTTGAAGAAGTCCTGAGCGGTTGGACGACCTACTGGCACTTCCATTTCGGCCTATTCCTTATTGCGATCACGCTATTCCGGCGACCGATTGCGCGGCGACTGGGCCTCGACACATGACGGCCGTGCTTCAGGTCGAGCGGCTCACAAAGAACTTCGGCGGCCTCCGCGCGACGGACGACGTATCACTCGAGGTTCCGCGCGGCGAACTGCACGCAATCATCGGACCGAATGGGGCCGGCAAGACGACACTCATGTCGCTCATTACCGGCGAACTCAAAGCCGACGCGGGCGATGTCCGGCTGAATGGTCGCTCGCTTGCGGGCCTGCCGCCGCATCGCCGCGCCAAAGCAGGCCTTGGCCGCTCGTTTCAGATCACGAACCTCGCAAAGAGCCACACCGTCCGCCAGAACATGGCGCTGGCGCTTATCGGCAGACAGGCGACCGGTGTTGCGCGCGGCTTCCTTCGAAACGTCATCACCGATGCCGGCCAGCGCCGCGATTGCGACGCCTGGCTTGAGACATTCGAGCTCACTCCCGAAGCGGAAACTGCAGTTGGCAATCTCTCCCACGGCGAACAGCGCCAACTGGAGCTTGCCCTTGCGCTCGCCTCAGAACCTGAGCTGCTGCTTCTCGACGAACCGATGGCGGGCCTTGGCCGCGAGGAGACGATCGCGATGACCGAGCGGCTTCGCACGCTCAAGCGTCGGCAAACGATCCTGCTCGTCGAACACGATATGGAAGCGGTGTTTGCACTTGCCGACCGCGTGACGGTGCTCGTCAACGGCGCGGTTCTGACGATCGACACGCCCGAGGCTGTCCGTGCGAACGCGCAAGTCCGAGATGTCTATCTCGGCACTGAGACCATGGACGCCGCCGATGCTCCGGCTTAGCGGCGTTGAAGCCGGGTATGGCGCCGCGAAGGTTCTGCACGGCGTCTCGTTCGAGATCGGCCAAGGCGAAGCCGTCGCACTCATGGGCCGCAACGGCATGGGCAAGACAACA
>JBCBXS010000287.1:0-3729 GCA_039816475.1 Pseudomonadota bacterium
CCCGTCCACTGAGCGCGAGCTGAGTGAGGAAGAGCTTTCCGAAATAGAGCGCAAGTTCGACGAAGGCGCTGCGACGCGGCAGGTCGACGAACTCGCGATCCAGCGTGTGCCGACCGAGATCGAGATCGCAGTCGATCGCAAGGACTGGACCACGGCGAGGTCGTACTTCGCCGACGATGTGACGGTCGATTTCTCGACGTTGAGCGGACAGCCGCCGGCAACGATCAAGTCCGATGATCTGATCGCTGCGTGGTCTGGAAACCTCGGTCCGAAGAAGGAGAGCCATCACCAGCGCGGACATGGCCTCGTGACGATCGAAGGCGATACCGCGACGATCTATTCGCAGGGCTACGCGTGGAACAAGATGGAAGGCAACGGCGATCCGCTGTGGGAGGTCTGGGGCAACTACACGCACAAACTTGCCCGCACTGACGACGGCTGGAAGGTCACTTCTATGACTTTCGAAATGACCCACCAGCGCGGCAATTTCTGGGTCCGCGACACGCCATCACCGAAGGAGTAGGGTGGCGAGGTCAGCTCGGCTCTGCGAGGGCCCGCGCGCGACCTGCCAGGGCCGGCGCGCGGGCTCAGTCGTTTACGCTCCTCGAACGCCGTCCGCGCCTAAGGACTTCTAAACGCCGCTGCCGCACGCGTTGCGATCTCCGCCGTCTGGCGATCGAGGACGCCGTCTGCTCTGGCCGGGCGATGACGAAGCTGGAAGGTTTTGACGACCGTCGCGATCCACTTGAGGTCGGAGCCGTTCGGGTCGATGTCGTAGCCGATTTCGGCGAGGGCCCTCAGCGCAAGGGTCGCAGCGTCAGCCGACAGTGGCGCGTCTGAAACGTCAGGCCCCGGCGCCACCCATACGGCGCATCCAGCGTCGCCAAGCCGTGCCCATGGGAACTTCTCGCCGGGGTCGACCTTGCGGCCAGGGGAGACGTCGGAGTGGGCGAGCACCCGCTGCTTCGCGATGCCGTACCGCGCCATGATATCGAGCGCCAGCGCGATCACCGCCTCGATCTGCGCATCCGGGAACGCGGGATAGCCGTCGGCGTGGCCGCGGTTTTGGATCTCGATGCCGATCGATCGCGAGTTGATATCGCGGTCGCCTTGCCAGCAGGACTTGCCCGCGTGCCAGGCGCGGTCGGCCTCCGCCACCATCTGTGTGACCCGCCCGTCGGTGTCGACAACGTAGTGCGCAGAAACCTGCGATTCCGGCGCTGCAAGCCAGGCGATTGCCCGCGCGGCGGTGGGCACGCCGGTATAGTGCAGGACGAGGGTGTCGATGCCGGCAGTGCCGAGGCGCGTGCCGAAGTTCGCAGACGCGATCAACGCGTCGACGCGCGCGGCATCCGGCTGGAAGGGGCAGATATGCGCCGGGCGTGGCTCCGTCATCGCGTGTCGGGAGCGCAAAGTGCTGAGCGCAGACCAGGTCCGGGGCAGGTTACACGCTCCTGCTGGCGGAGCTCGCCAAACATCAAAGGCCCCGCTCGCGCGCGATCTGGTCGTAGGCCGCGTTCAGTGTTGCAAGCCGCGATTGTGCCGCCTCGATCCGTGCCTCCGTCGCCCCGGTTGCCGTTAGCCGATCGGGATGCATTTCGCGGACAATCGCACGGTAGTGTTTCTTGAGGTCGCCATCGGAAATGCCGCGATCGACACCGAGGATCGTGTAGGCATCGTCGGGGTCGTGGACGAAGACGGCGCGGATCGCTGTGAACGTGTCGTCGTCCAGTTCAAACAGCGCTGCGACGCGCTTGAGATAGGCTTCTTCGGCTGAGTGCAGCACCCCGTCGGCGGCTGCGATCTGAAACAAGCCTTCGAACACGTCGCGCTTCATCGCGCTCTCGCCTTCGAGCAATCGCGCGACCTGGCGGGCGTAACTTTCGAAGCCTGCGGTATCCTTCTTCGCGAGGTCGAACAGGCGGCGGACGCGGCGCTCGTCCTCCCGCGATGTCTTGAAAACGCGGGCGAACGCTTCGTATTCAATCGTGCTCGCAACGCCGTCGGCTTTGGCCATTTTGGCCGAAAGTGCCACAACGGCGGCCGTGAACGCCGTCTGATTGGTCGCGCGGCAGTCGTCCTTGTCGACGCTCCCAAGGAGCCGCTCGAGCAGCCTCGTCCCGGCGCTGCCTTTCGCCAACCCGAGGGCTGACCGGATGCGGGTCCAGATCATGGGGAACACTCGTAACCGGATTTGCTGCGCTGCGGTATCCGTCAGGAGATGAAGGGCCGATGATGGTGGCGGCGGAAAGACGGGCGCGATGAGCGACACGAAAAAAGGGAGCGGACGGCGCGGGTACCACCACGGCAACCTGCGGGCGGCGCTGATCGAAGCGGCCCTGTCGTTGATCTCCGAGAAGGGCCCGGCGGGGTTCACGTTCGCGGAAGCTGCGCGGGCAGCGGGTGTTTCGCCAGCCGCACCCTATCGGCATTTCCGAGACCGCGATGCGCTGATGGCAAATGTCGCAACGCAGGGGTTTGTTGCGTTCGGAGATGCGCTCGAGCGTGCGTGGGATAACGGCAAGCCGTCAGCGCGGGTAGCGTTCGATCGGACGGGGCGCGCGTATCTCGCATTCGCGCGGCAGCATCCAGCGTATTTCTCTGCGATGTTTGAATCCGGCGTTGCCGCCTCCGAGCACGCCGAGTTTCGGGAGGCGGGCGACCGCGCTTTCGGCATTCTGAGGACGGCATGCGAGGGCGTCATTGCGACAGTGCAGACGGGGCGTCGGCCGCCGGCTTTGATGATGGCGTTGCACATCTGGTCGCTCTCGCACGGGATTGCCGCCCTGTTCGCGCGCGGCGACGACGCGCGGCGCCCGATACCGATGACGCCGGAGGATCTGCTCGAGGCGGCCGTCCTTATCTATCTGGACGGGATCGGCGCGGATGGGTGAGGCGAGGGTGGCGACAGTGGTGGGGTCCCTTTTCCCCGAAGGACGCAGCTGTTGGGTCGAGCCCCACGCGCACGTCTCGCACGGCACCCCGGCCTCCGTGCTCAGCTTCGAGAAATAAAACGAACCGACCGGCTTGACGCGGCGCCGACGGTGCCCCAGCTATGTGAATGTGAAAAACATTTACATCCAGTGTTCGGATGTCGGCTGGCAACGGTCGCAGTCGCCCGGAGAAAGGAGCTCGAGGGATGTCTGAAATGGTCTCAAGGATCGACGGCTACGGTCAGGGCGCGTGGATTGCCTTGATGGTTGTCGCTTTCATCATCGCCTGGCCGGTCGGTCTCGCGATCCTGTTCTACCTGATCTGGAGTGGACGCATGGGCAAGGGTTGTTCGAACGGTCGTGTGAATCGCGCAGCTGCGCGCTTTGAGGAGAAGATGAGCCGCTGGGGCATGCAGGCGAAGGCCTTTCAGCCGACGGGAAACGCGGCCTTTGACGAATACCGCGCCGAGACGCTGAAGCGGCTCGAGGAAGAGGCGAACGAGTTCAAGTCGTTCCTCGATCGGCTGCGCATGGCGAAGGACCGCCAGGAGTTCGAGGACTTCATGCGCGAGCGGAAGTCAAACCCGACGGGTCCGGCGAGCGGGACGGGCACCGGATCGGGCGCCGAGCCTCAGGCGCCAACGGCGTAAAAGCGTCGACTGCAAGCGAACCTTAATGATCGAGCCGGCTGTCCGAGTGACGGCCGGCTTTTTCGTGTGGTCCGCGCGCTAGGCCGCAAGGTGCAACGTTTGCTAAGCCGGTCGGAACAACTGCCAAACCGGGACCGGCACCGCCG
>JBCBXS010000288.1:0-3719 GCA_039816475.1 Pseudomonadota bacterium
CATCCACGCCCACGCCGCAGGCTTCCTCGACTTTGAGCCAGAGCTTGAACGCCTGCTGGACGAGGTTGACGAGAAGATCCTGAAAATCTGCTTCGACACCGGCCACCATTCGTATGCCGGGTACGATCCGGTCGCATTTATGCGTCGGCATATGGACCGGATCTCGTACATGCACTTCAAGGATATCGACCCGACCGTGAAGGCCGAGGTCGTCGCCAAACGCACCGGGTTCTACGAGGCTTGCGGGCAGGGCATCTTCTGCACGCTCGGCAATGGCGACGTCGATTTTCATGCCGTGCGTCGTGTTCTGCTCGATGCCGACTTCGAAGGCTGGTGCACCGTCGAGCAGGACTGCGATCCGTCAGGCGACACGTCGCCCGTCGACGATGCGCGCGCCAACCGCAACTACCTCGAAAGCATCGGGTTCTGACCCGTCACTGCGCGATCAGCGGAGGCCAACCATGGCAGTCATCAACTGGGGCATGATCGGCGGCGGTCGTGGAAGCCAGATCGGGCCCGCGCATCGCATCGGTGCCGGCATCGACGGACACTTCAGGTTGGCGGCCGGCGCGCTTGATCATCGCCCGGATGAGGGTCGTGCGTTCGCCGCCGAGCTTGGCGTCGCGCCTGAGAGAGCCTACGGCGATTGGCGAGAAATGCTTGAAGGCGAGCGTTCCCGCGACGACCGCATTCAGCTCGTCACGGTCGCAACGCCGAACGATACGCACCACGAAATCACCAAGGCGTTCCTCGAAGCCGGCATCCACGTGCTCTGCGAGAAGCCGATGACAATGACGGTTGCGGAAGGTGAGGACATCGTCCGCACAGCGCAGGCGCGCGAGCGGATCTGTGCGGTCAACCACGGCTACTCCGGTTACGCGCTCGTTCGGCACATGCGCGCGATGGTTGCGCGCGGCGATCTTGGTGGAGTGCGTGTCGTCGTCGCCGAGTTCGCCCTACGGCCATCACGCAGATTCCGCTGACGCCGACAATCCCCGCGTGCGCTGGCGCTATGATCCTGAGAAGGCCGGGGTCTCAGCTGTGTTCGCGGACTGTGGGATCCATGCGCTGCACATGGCCTCGTTCGTCACCGGCGATCACGTGACGGAGTTGTCGGCGGACTTCGTCTCGGCGCTGCCGCAGCGGTCGCTCGAAGACGACGCGATGATCAATCTGCGGTTTGCGAAAGGCGCGACGGGCAGGCTCTGGACGTCTGCGGTCGCGGTTGGGCGGCAACACGGCCTGACGTTGCAGGTATTCGGCGAGAAGGGCGGTTTGCGCTGGGCTCAGGAACAGCCGAACCAGCTTTTCTGGACACCGCTTGGCGGGCGCACCGAAGTTATCGAGCGCGGCGAAGCAAACCTCTCGCCGGAAGCAGACCGCGCGAGCCGGGTTACGATCGGTCACGCCGAGGGCATGCCGCTCGCGTTTGCAAACATCTATACGGACATCGCTCTCGCGATCCGGAGCGGCGCGCCGACGGAGGCTGCACCGATCTACCCGACGGCCGAGGACGGGCTCCGCTCGGTCGCAGCAGTGCATGCAGCTATTGCATCCGCGAAGGAGCGCGGTCGTTGGGTCGATGCTCGGCCGCCAATGTATCGCTAAGTCGAAGGCGCGAGCCTCAAACGTCCGGCAGCGGTCGCAATGTTCCGCGCTCAACGAGTTCGCAATGGAAGGTCCGTGACGTCGGCGTCTGGTCCGGATCGCGCACGATCTCAATAATCCGCGAGACCGAAGCTTCGATAATCTCCGGCAGCGGCTGGCGAATGGTCGTCAGATCGATGACGCTCCAACGCGCCATTTCCATATCGTTGACGCCAATCAGCCCGACATCATCGGGCACGCGCTTGCCGGCTTCCGCGAGCGCGCTCATCGCGCCAATCGAGATGATATCGTCGCCGCAGAAGTAGGCTTCCGCGACGTCGCCCTCGAGTTCGGCGCGCATGCCGTTATAGCCGCCCGCGTAGGAGTAGCTGGCGCAGTAGCGGAGCCGGGCCGTCACGCCTTCGGCGGCGTTTGCGGTCTCAAGAAATCCCCGCGCACGGCCCTCGGTCGACGTCGCAGCTTCCGGCCCGCCGAGAAACGTGATGCGGCGATAGCCGCGTGCGATCAGCGTTTCGGCGGCGAGCCGGCCACAGTCGTCGTTAGCAACACCGATGACATCGACCCGAGGGGTATCCGTCGGCCGCCCAACGGCATGGACGACGGGGATCTGTGCGACGCGAAAGGCGTCGACGAAGTCTTCGGGCAGTGTCGACGAGACGACGATCACGCCATCGACGGAGTACTGTCGAAGCATAGTCACCGATTTATCGGGCTCGGTTTCCTCCGACAGATTGACGATGAGCGGTCTAAGGCCACGCGCCTGCAGCAACCGCGTGAAGCGGTCGAACACTTCGAGGAACACGGGGTTCTCGAAGTTGTTTGCGACGAGGCCGATAAGTTGCGTCCGCCGCGTCGTCAGTGAGCGCGCCAGAACGTTCGGGCTGTAGCCCAGTTCGCTCGCCGCTTTCTCGACCTTGCGCCTCGTCTTCGTCGAGACCGAAGCACCTTCCGTAAACGTGCGGGAGACCGCCGACGTCGACACGCCAGCCTTCTCGGCAACGTCTTTCAGAGTAATCGGCACGTCAGTCTCAAACGGGGTCCTGCGCCAGCTCAATCGCGGCTCGTTCGAGCAGCGAACCATACGAACGCGCAAATTTGCAACCGGTTGCAACGCCACAAGAGGTGTGCTTGCTTCGAAGCGATCGCAGCTTGGGGCAACACCGGGCGCGATCACGACATAACCTTTGGGAGGAGGAAGAGCATGCGGAAGATGCTCAGGACCGGTCTTCTGGCCGCGTCGGCCCTTGCGGCAGCATTCACCATCACAGCGCCGGTCGCATACGCAGAGGGCGAGCGCTTTGTGCTCGTCAGCCACGCGCCCGATTCCGACAGCTGGTGGAACACCATCAAGAACGGCATTGCGCTTGCCGGCAAACAGGTCGGCGCAAAGGTCGAGTATCGCAATCCGCCGACGGGCGACCTCGCCGACATGGCGCGCATCATCGAGCAGACCGCTGCGTCCAACCCGGACGGCATCATCACCACGCTCTCTGATTACGACGTGCTGAAGGGCCCGATCCAGAACGCCGTGGCCAAAGGCATTCCCGTCATCATCATCAACTCGGGCACACCGGAGCAGGCCTCCGAGGTTGGCGCGCTGATGTACGTTGGCCAGCCCGAGTACGACGCCGGTCTTGCAGCGGGCAAACGCGCGAAGAAGGACGGCATCTCATCGTTCCTCTGCGTGAACCACTACATCTCAAGCCCGTCTTCGACGGAGCGGTGTCAGGGATTTGCAGACGGCCTCGGCGTCAAGCTCGGCAACCAGATGATCGACAGCGGCCAGGACCCGGCCGAGATCAAGAACAAGGTGCTGGCCTTCCTCAAAGCGAATCCGAAGACAGAAGCGATTCTGACGCTCGGGCCGACCTCCGCTGACCCAACGCTTGCGGCCCTCGAAGAGAACGGCAAGGCCGGTCAGATCTACTTCGGCACGTTCGATCTGGGCGACAAGATCGTGAAGGGCCTGAAGGCCGGTGTCATCAAGTGGGGCATCGACCAGCAGCCGTTCCTACAGGCCTATCTGCCGGTCATCGTGCTTGCCAACTACAAGCGCTTTGGCGTGCTGCCCGGCAACAACATCAATTCGGGTCCGGGCTTCGTGACCAAGG
>JBCBXS010000289.1:0-3710 GCA_039816475.1 Pseudomonadota bacterium
ATCAGGATGATCGTTTTGCCGGTCTCTTTCCAGAGCTCAAGCACGAGGCCCTGCATCTTCTCGCGCGTCAGCGCATCAAGCGCGCCGAGCGGTTCGTCCATCAGGATCACGTCGGGATCGTTGGCAAGGCAGCGGGCGAGCGCAACGCGCTGCTGCATCCCGCCCGAGAGCTCGTAGATCGCTTTATCACCGAAGTCCTGAAGGCCGACGACTTCGAGGAGATGGTCGACCTTCTCTTTGATCTGACCCGACGGCACACCCGCCATCGACGGGCCGAAGCCGACGTTCTTGCGCACGTTCATCCATTCAAACAGCGCACCTTGCTGGAACACCATCCCGCGTTCCTTGTCCGGGCCGGAAACGCTATGGCCATTCAGGAAAATCTGGCCGTCGGTGGGCGCGAGAAAGCCCGCGACGATATTGAGGAGCGTTGTCTTCCCGCAACCTGACGGTCCGAGGACCGACATGATCTGGCCCTGGGGGATGTCGAGCGACACATTCTTCAGCGCCTGGACGTGGGACCCGTTCGGGAGGTCGAAGCGCATGGACACGTCTTTGATCTGCAGGCCTTGCACGGGTCTTCTCTCGCTCTGTTAGGCGCCTGAGGCAGGCTGGGGACGAGGTGAAGGGACGCCATCAAGGGCGCGCTCTTGCTGCATGCGGCCATGATGGATCCGGCCGCCTGTCCCCCAACTCAAAGAAACGGCGCGGGCCGGTCTCCCGGTCCGCGCCGCATGTCGCGTCAGTCGGTGCGGTTCAAGACCGGCACTTATTCAGCAGCTTTCAGCGGCGCTGCGTTGACGGCACCTTCGTAGGTGTCGCGCGCTTTCTTCACTTGCTTCTGTTCGACGAAGAAGTCAGCGACCTCTTTCAGGAACTTCTGCGTGCCGCCCCCGAGCCATTTGCCCGAAAGCTGTTCGTCACGGGTCGGGAACGCAAAGCCTGCAAGCGTCGACTTGGCGGCGTCGACCTTCATGCCGGCGTCCTTGGCGATGACCGGAAGCATCTCTTCGGCGTCCTTCAGGTACTTCGCGTTCATGTCGGCGGTGACCTTCAGGAATTTTGCGAGGAGATCAGGCTGTTCCTTTGCGAACGCGGCGGAAACCGACGTCACGTCGAAGACCTGAATGCCGAGTTCTTCTTTCTCCTTACCGGTCAGGAGAACGTTGCCGTGCTGCTTCATCCGGCGAAGTGCGCCGCCCCAGCCGCAGACCATGTCGATGTTGCCCTGGGCAATCGCGGCAGCGCCATCGGGCGGTGCCATGTCGACGATCGTCATCTTCGAAGTGTCGACCTTGAAGTGCGCCATCTGCTTCAGGAAGCCGTAATGGGCGGCCGTGCCGATCGGAACACCGACCTTCTTGCCTTCAAGTTCCTTGACGTTGGACTTGTCGACTTCGAGGGCGGCCTTCACGACGCAGTTGTCGTTCTCGGAGTACGAGACAGCGACGTCCACGATCTGAAGGTCCTGACCTGCTGACGTTGCGACGACAAACGGCGGGACGCCCTGGCTCACTGAGATCTGGACATCGCCAGATGCCATGGCAGCCGACATGGCCGTCCCGGTGTCGAACGAGCGCCAGTTGATTTTGACGCCGAGTTCTTTCTCGTAGATGCCTTTGACTTTGGCGTACTGGAACGGCATCGGCCATTCCAGGAAGTAGGCAACGGTCAGTTCTTTCTGCTGACCGAACGCAGCACTGGCCGACAGGGCGAGTGCAGCTGCGCCCACCAGGAAGCGCTTTGCAAACATGCGTTGAATCCTCCTCGATCCCGAACGCTGTTGCCGGGATGTTTCGAAACCCGATCCGGACGCATGAGCGTGTACCCGCTCTCACGAAGTGAGACCGACCGTCTCGGTTGCGGAGGTTTTGTGACACGCAGGCCGAATGCGGAGCAAGCGGAGATATTCGGCAAGGACGCCTGACGTCTGCCGGATCGGCGAGCGTTCTGCTAAGTTGGCGGGCGTCGCGGGGCAGACGACGACCCGGGTCTCGACGAAAGAGGGAATGAACAGCGCGTGCAGCAACTTCTTTCATCGCTCCGGGTGGTTGAGCTTGGTCATTTCATTGCCGCTCCGTTCGCGACACGGACGCTCGCGGACCTCGGCGCCGACGTTATTAAGGTTGAGCCGCCCGGCCGTGGCGATCCCGTCCGGGGGTGGGGCCGGCAAATCGACGGCCGCTCGCTGTGGTGGTCGATGCATGGCCGGAACAAGCGTTGCGTCACCGCAAACCTGAAATCGGCTGAAGGCCGCGATCTGGTCCTGAAGCTCATCGCCAACGCCGATGTGGTGATCGAGAACTTCCGGCCGGGCCAGCTTGAGGGTCTCGGGCTCGGGCCGGACGTGATGGCGGCTGCAAAGCCCGATCTCATCCTCGTTCGCATCTCAGGCTACGGACAAACCGGCCCCGATGCGCATCGCGCCGGGTTCGGTGTCATCGGCGAGGCGAAGGGCGGCATCCGTCATCTCTGCAACCATCTGGCAGCGGACAGTGCGCTCCCGCCGGTCCGCGTCGGGGTCTCGATCGGCGACAACCTTGCGGGGCTGTACGCGGCGATCGGAGCGCTTTCGGCGGTGCTCGACCAGCGTTCGCGCGACGTCCAGGAGATGCGCATTATAGATGTGGCGCTGACCGAGAGCGTCGTCGCGCAACTGGAAGGGATCATCCCCGAGCATGGCTACGACGGTCTGGTGCGCCAGCCGCAGGGATCGCGACTTCCGACCGCCGCGCCATCGAATGCGTATCCGACGTCAGACGGCGACTGGGTCCTGATCGCGGCGAACTCCGACAAGCTGTTCGCAGCGCTTGCCCGGATCATGGGCCAGCCCGATCTCGCAACGCGGCCTGAATTCGCCGATGACCCGGCACGGCTTCGAAACGTCGTCGCGCTCGATGAGATGATCGCCGGCTGGAGCAGGGGGCTAACGGCGGAGGCCGTTGTCGCTGCCTGCGACGACGCCGATATCCCGGTGACGAAGATCTACACCGTCGCCGACATCGCAGCCGACGCGCAGTACCGTGCCCGCGGCATGCTCCAGAGCGTGCCGGACGACCACTTCGGCCATGTCGTGCAGCCGGCGGTCGTCCCGCACGTCGAGGGGATCGACCGCCACGCGCAGGTGCGCTGGGCCGGGCCTGACGTCGGCGCCCATAATGCAGACGTCTATGCCGAGTTCGCAGGCTGCAGCGACGCCGACATCGCAGAGCTTAAAGACCGCGGTGCGATCTGATTGCGGCGGCGCATCCGCAGCGTCAGGCAAGCGGCGGAAGCAGTGAGGAGACGAACACCATGGCTGATGTTGAGATCGTCGAGGTCGCACCCCGCGACGGCTTTCAGGTCGTCAAACCGTTCATCCCGACGGACCGGAAGATCGCGGTCTGCAACGCGCTCGGCAAGACAGGCATCAAGCGGCTCGAGATCGGTGCGTTTGTCGCCCCGAACGCGATTCCGCAGATGGCCGACATCAAGGAGGTGATGGCGGAGGCTGATCTGCCCGAAGACATCCGCACACAGGTGCTGGTCCCAAACCGGCGCGGCCACGAAGCAGCGCTCGACGCGGGCTGCACGGAGATCTGTTGGGTGCTGTCGTTGTCGGAGAGCCACAACCAGAACAACGTCCGCCGTTCAGTCGAGGAGAGTTTCGCGGAATTCGAAAGCGCCTGGGCTGACCTCGGTGCTGCGACGGGTCGGCTGCGCTTTAACTT